>DATARE010000040.1:0-3230 GCA_036264295.1 Micropepsaceae bacterium
CCCGAATGGGTGTCGACCAGCTTCGATGGCGCAGGCGGCACCCAATAGGCGATCTCCTTCGGCTCGAATTGGTTCTTGATGTCGAACACGCGCACGCCCGCATTGTGATAGGTGGCAAAGATCGTCGTCTCGCTCTGGAACGAGCCGGGCCGGTTCTCATGCAGATTGTGCGGGCCGAAATTGCCGATTGCACAATAATTGCGGTCCTTCGGCGCAGGCAGACTGCCGATGGGCAGCGGGTTCGCATCGTTGCGCACGTCCACCACCCAGGTGAAGAACATGCCCTTCTCGCAATTCTCGGCGTTGGATTCTTCGGCGACCAGAACGAGCTTGCGCCCGGGCAGCGGCAGCGGCGTGTGGGTGCCGCCCGCGAAAGGCGGCGTCCAATTGATGTGCGACAGCAGCTTGGGATGCGCCGCATCGCTGATGTCGTGAATCGTGAAGCCGCCGTCGCGCCAGGCGCCATAGCCGCGGTTTCCCGCCACGATCATATGATGCAGCGCCACGCGCTTGCCCTTCGGCGTGGTGTTGGGCTCCTTGGCCGCGCGGTTCATGCCGGGCAGCCACGCTTTCGAAACCAGCTGCGGCTTGGTGATGTTGCTGACATCCACGATGCCGAGGATGTGGTCGGTGAAGCCGTCGAGATGGGCGGCGACATAGGCATAGCGCCCGCCCGTCCACCACAGCCGGTTGATGCCGAAACCCGGCAATTGCAGAAAGGCGATTTGGCGCGGGGACGCGGGATCGGTCTTGATGTCCCACACCGAAAGCCCGGCGCGGAACGGCACCTTTTTGGTGATGGAATCCGCCAGCGTGTTTTCGAAATAGGAGCGTGCATCGTCATAGGATTGCATCGCCATGACGTTCGCGCCTTCGGCGACCAGAAGAATGTCGTTGGCCACCTGCAGATGATGCGTGCTGGTGTTGGGCCCGGTCAGGACATATTTCACCGGCTTCAGATTGCGCGGGTCGGACGTATCCATCACGCTGAAGCCATCGGTGAATTGGTGCCCGATATAAAGATGGTGGCGGTTGAGCATGATCTGCACGCCGTCGGGCCGGCCGCCCTGATCGCTCCACGAGATGTGCTTGATGCGCTGGCCCACGCCTTCCGGCGGCACGTTCCACGCCGGTGCGGCGGCGCGGGCGCCGCGCATGAAAGGGGTGCTTGCGGCGAGGCCCACCAGGCCGGATGCCGCCGCGCGTCGTGTGATCATGGTGAAGCCCCCACCTTGTGCCGCTGCAAGTCTAGCAGGCGATTCCGGTGGGCGGAACGAAAAGCTGCCCCCTCCGGATCGGGGAGGGGGCAGGCTGCGGTGATTATTCGCCCATCGGAAGGACGGGGCGCACAAGATTGTCGAGCGCACCGTCGCGATGTTTGTCGACAAGCGTGGTGCCGTTGCCATTGGTGTAGAATTTCACGCCAATGAGCCATTCATTGATATGGCTTCCCGGCCCGGGAACATCGGTGAAGGTGTAGCCGCCGAACACCGACACCGGGGTCGTTTCCGAGACCAGATATTCCGCTTGCGCGCTGTAGCTCGTCAGATGCGCGTTGCTGCCGCTAAAATAATTGATCTGACCTGTCAGCGCGAGGTCCGGCATCACATAGGCCGTCGCACCGCCACCGACATAGCCTCCGCTGTTGCCGGATCCGAAAGAGCCGTGGGGCCCGCTCCACGCGCCGCCATTCAAGCCGAGCGTGATCATGTCGTTGACATAATATTCGCCGAACGCGCCGTACTGCCACAGATGCGTGCCGAAACCGCCGCTGCTCAAGCCTTCATATTGCAGCGTTGCGCCCAGGCGATATGGCGCAGCCGGAGCCCAAAAAAGATGGCCGCCGGCATTCCATATGTCGAGATTGCCCGCGCTGCCATTCGAGAGGCTGTGATAGCCGCCGTCGAATTCCGCAGCCAAATCCTGCATGCCATATTGGCCGAGGCCGAATGCGGCCTGGCCGGTGGTGCTCCAAAGATTGGCGCTGTCGTTCGGACCTTTGAGGTTCCAATCCGTGTAGCTGCCGCTGAGCGTACCGGCGAAGCCTTGCGGCGCCTCGGCAAATGCGGGTGCGGATATGGAGAGGCCCATCGTAGCCGCGCAAGCGCCAGCCACAAGCAATGTGAAACGTGACATAGAATTTCCCTTCAAGGCCCGGAGAGGTTTTTGCGCAACACCGACGAACGCTCCGGACGAATCGCTCGTCGCCAGTGCATATAGGCGTCGGAAGTCCGCTAGTTGCCTGAAATCGGCTTCAGGGTGACGAATGAGATGATGTGTGGCGCTTTTGCACCGCTAATCTGTACACGGAAGAAATCAAGTGGACACATCGGTAAAATTTAAGTTATGCGCATGTCTTTACGGCTTCGGTTGTGCAGAAATTTTCAGCCGGCGTGTGACACTTTTGCCGCGCTTGCACAGAAGAGCCCTTGCAAATTCACAATTGTGCGAACGCTCGAGTGTTCGCCGGCTGGTCTATTTAATGTCTGATTTCTGTTGTCGAAATGATTCGGCCCGGCGTTTTCAAAACCGCAATGAAGCCGGAAGAGACGGGAACGCTGGCCGGTCCAATATTAAATTCGAATGTTTCCTTCCATGACCCGCGGCGCGGGAGTTCCTGATTTTGCCGCGGCGGGATAGGCTCTCGCTTTCGCTGTGGTAGGGGAGGTCCCGCAATGAAATTGCCATTCGCCGGAATTGGATGTGTTTGTGCTCTGGGTATCGGCGCCGCGCTTGGCTGTGCCGCAAGCACGAGCGCCGCACAGAAGCCGGCGCCCCACCTGACCGAGGAACAGTACAACCGGACGCTTGCCCCCGATATTTATGCCGATTCTCGCGGACGGATGCCGCTGATCAAGCGCGAGGTCTTGGACGATGCCGGTAAGAGGGAATATGACCGGCATGTCGTCGAAAACACGTCCTCGCTTGCTGGCCTCCAAGGGCCTGGCGGGCTCAGGCTGCATGGATCGAGCCGCGACCATGTCGGCGAGGCGCTGGGGGGGCGGCTGAAAGAATTGATTCGGTTGATCGTCTCGCGCGAGTTGGATCAATCGTTCGAATGGACTGTACACGAACCCGTTGCGCTGAAAAACAAATTGGAGCCTACGATCATCGACGTGGTTCGCTCGCGCAAGCCGCTTGCCGGCGTGCCGGAGAAAGAGGCGGCGATGATTCAGTTGGGGCGCGAATATTTCCAGACCCATAAGGTCAGTTCGGCCACCTATGCACGC
>DATARE010000066.1:0-10672 GCA_036264295.1 Micropepsaceae bacterium
TTACGTCGGGGGTAGTGCGATGACCGGGACCATGGGGCTGCCCGATCTTGGCATCATCACCGTGGAAGAGGTCTGTTTTTTCATTCGCCAGGTCGCGCGGTCTGCGGCACTTCCCGTACTTGTGGATGGGGATACGGGCCATGGCGAGGCGCTCAACGTCATGCACATGGTGCGCAGCTTCGAAGATGCGGGCGCCGCGGCCGTCCATATCGAAGATCAGGTGCTGCCAAAGAAATGCGGCCATCTCAACGACAAGAAGCTCGCCAACGCCCATGAGGCAGCTGCCAAAATCGCCGCGGCGGTGAAGGCGCGGCGGCATCTCTATATCATCGCGCGTACCGACGCCGCCGATGCCGAAGGCATGGACGGGGCGGTGGCCCGGGCGAAGCTTTATCTCGAGGCCGGCGCCGATGCGATCTTTCCCGAAGCCCTTACCAGTGCGCAGATGTTCCGGGAATTCGCATCCCGTGTGAACGCGCCGCTTTTGGCCAATATGACCGAATTTGGCCGCACCCCGGTATTCACCGCCAGCGAATTCGAAGCCATGGGCTATCGCATGGTGATCTGGCCTGCGAGCGCCATGCGCGTGGCCGCCAAGGCGCAGAGCGAACTTTATGCCGCGATCAGACGCGATGGCGGCTCCCACACCATGCTCGCCCATATGCAGACGCGCAAAGAACTCTACGAAACCATCGGCTATTCGGATTATGAGCGCTTGGACGCCACCATCCTGGCCAGCGTGGCCCCGGACAAGCCGGGGCAGTAATCCCAGCCCAGCATTGCTGTTTGGGCAGCTTCTTGCAGGTGCCAGCCGATAGCGGGCAGTTTCGGGGCTATGCTGCGAGAGGATTAACCAGGCGCAGTCCGATGCGGTCCTTTTTTTTGCGGCTGCGACATGAGCGCCGGCCTGAAACCCCTTGACGGAACGGGGCGGTTTCCTGTCCCCTTCGCGTATGCAGCATTCGCTCTTCGCGACCGTAGAAGACCTGGACATTTCCGGTCCCGTCTCCGGACATTACGCGAATTATGCGCTTGGGGCGGCCTATGACGAGATGTTCGCCGGCGACCGGCAGGTGCGGCTCCATTACGCCGAGCTGCATCAGCGCGTGGGCGAAATGCCCACGGAGGAATTGCGGCGCAATCAACAGGCGTGCGAGCAATCCTTTCTTCACCAGGGCATCACCTTCACGGTCTATGGGGAAAATCAGTCCACGGAACGGATCATCCCGACCGATCTTCTGCCGCGGCTCATCACCGGGGCCGAATGGGCCCGGATGGAAGCGGGTTTGAAGCAGCGGATCCAGGCGCTGAATCTGTTTCTCCTCGACATTTATGCGGACGGACGCGTGCTGAAGGATGGGCTCGTCCCGCGCGCGCTGATCTACGGCTCGAAACATTACCGGCGCGAGATGCGCGGCCTGCCGGTGCCGCATGGCGCCTATGTGAATGTCTGCGGCACGGATCTGGTACGGCGCGAGGATGGCACCTTTGTCGTGCTCGAGGACAATTTGCGCGTTCCTTCAGGCGTTTCCTACATGCTCGCCAATCGCGAAGTGGTGCGCCGGGCATTTCCCGCCCTTTTTCGCACCGCAGGCGTGCGTCCAATCGAACATTATCCGCAGGACCTGCTGGCCACGTTGAAATCGCTTGCCGCGTTCCAGGACGATGTCTCCATCGTGGTGTTGTCGCCCGGCGTGTTCAATTCGGCCTATTTCGAACATGCCTTCCTTGCGCGTCAGATGGGCGTCGAGCTGGTCGAAGGACGCGACCTTGTCGTCAACGACAATTGCGTCTATGCGCGCACCACCTCCGGCTTGAAACGCGTGGATGTGATTTACCGGCGCATCGACGACGACTTCATCGATCCGCTCGCCTTCCGCGCCGATTCCACCCTCGGGCTTGCGGGCGTGTTCAACGCCTATCGCGCCGGCAATGTGGTGATCGCCAATGCGCCGGGCACGGGCGTGGCCGACGACAAAGCCGTCTATGCCTATGTGCCGCGTCTCATCCGCTATTACCTGTCGGAAGAGCCGATCCTGGACAGTGTCGAGACCTTCCTCTGCCGCGAGCCCAAATCGCTTTCCCATGTGCTGGCCAATCTCGACAAGCTCGTGGTCAAGGCGGTTGGGGAGTCCGGCGGCTATGGCATGCTGGTGGGACCGCACGCGTCAAAAGCCGAACGCGAAGCCTTTGCGCAGAAGCTGAAAGCCGAGCCCGACAATTACATCGCGCAGCCCACGATCCAGCTTTCGACGGCGCCCTGTTTTGTCGATGGCGTCATCGAACCGCGCCATGTCGATCTTCGACCGTTCATCCTGACCGGCGAACAGACGACGATTGTGCCTGGAGCCTTGACGCGCGTGGCATTGAAGCGCGGCAGCCTGGTGGTGAATTCCAGCCAGGGCGGCGGCTCCAAGGACACCTGGGTGCTGAGCGCCTGATGCTAAGCCGGGTCGCGGACAATCTTTATTGGAATAGCCGCTATATCGAGCGCGCCGAACACACCAGCCGTCTCATCGCCGTCAAGCTGGAATCGATGATCGAGGAATCGCCGCGCGAAGCTGAGCTTTCCTGGCGCCGCGTGGTGACGGCTTTATCCGGCGAAAAATTCGCGCCGTCTGCCGCGGCGGACGCATTCGAGATTACGCATGCGCTCGCGTTCGATCCTTTCAACCCATCCTCGCTGATCTCGTCCTTGCGGCTTGCCCGTGACAATGCCCGCCAGGTGCGCGAGCAGATTTCGACCGAGATGTGGAACCGCCTCAACCGGCTTTATCTCAAATTGGCCCCGGTTGATCTGGCGACTGTCTGGAACGACCAGCCCAGCCTGATTTTCCGCGAGACCGTGGAAGAACTGCACATGCTGGAAGGTACGACCTATTCGACCATGCGCCATGGCGAAGGCTGGCACTTTCTTCAGCTCGGGCGGTATATCGAACGGGCGCAGCTCGTCAGCCGTTTGCTCGATTTGCATTTCGGCCCCGCTTCGCGCGGCGATGCCGCGCCCACCTATCTCGATTGGCTGGTCCTGTTGCGGTTCTGTACGGGGTTCGAAGCCTATTGCAAGGTTTATACGGCCACGATCCGCCGCGACCATATCGCGGAGTTCCTGCTGTTCGATGCGGATTTCCCCCATTCTGTGCGGTTTGCCATCGAGCGGATGACCGAGGCGCTGTCTCACGTCGCCATTGGGGCGCCGACCGCCCGGCGCGCGGCGTGCGAGCGTCTGGCAGGGCGGCTGAAGGCCGGCATGGATTTCGGTCAGATCAGCGAATTGATGGGCGGCGGCATCGACGTCTTTCTCGCGAACATCGTGGCCCAATGCGAACAGATTCACGAAGCCATTTTCTCCGCCTACATCGCCTACGACGCCGAGACAGTGCTCTAAGCCGAGACGTGCTCTAAGCCAAACGTGCTCTAAGAAAGACGCGCAATGTTCTATTCCATCCGGCACATCACGCGATTTCGCTATTCCGTGCCGGTGCGCGAGTGCGTGATGGAGTTGAAGATGCAGCCGCGTTCGGAAGCAAACCAGGCGCTGCGGAATTTCCAGATTTCCACCAATCCGCGCGCCCAGCTTTATGCCTACACGGATCATTTGGGCAATGCGGTCTATCATTTCAACGTGCTGCGCGAACATTCCGAGCTTCGCATCGATGCCCAATCGGTCATCGAAGTCACGCCGGCACAGCCCCTGCCGCCCGCGGCCGATTCGCTGGAATGGCAGCGCTACAATTCGCTCAATCTGACTGCCGAGCATTACGGTCTGCTGGGTCCGTCGGAATTCGCATGCTCCTCGCCGGCATTGCAGCGCTTTATCGCCGCCAAGGAGCTGACCGAACCAAAGGGCGACACGCTTTCCGCACTGAAGCATCTGAACAATGTGATTTTCGGCGCGTTCGATTACGAGATCGGTGTGACCCAGGTGCATTCGCCGATCGAGCAGGCGCTCACGGTGCGCCGGGGCGTATGCCAGGATTTCGCGCATATCATGATCGCGATCGCGCGCGGTTGGGGCATACCTGCGCGCTATGTGTCGGGCTATTTCTACCACCGCCGCCAGGACCGGGACCGTTCGGGCGACGATGCCACCCATGCCTGGGTAGAGGCCTATCTTCCGAGCTTCGGCTGGGTGGGGTTCGACCCGACCAACAACATCATGGCGGGCGAACGGCACATCCGGGCGGCCGTGGGACGCGATTATGCCGAC
The DNA here is from genome assembly GCA_036264295.1 of Micropepsaceae bacterium. Classification (GTDB taxonomy): domain Bacteria; phylum Pseudomonadota; class Alphaproteobacteria; order Micropepsales; family Micropepsaceae; genus CAIYRG01. The sequence goes on from DATARE010000066.1 coordinate 4,211, forward strand.
GTGCCGCCGACACGCGGAACGTTCAAGGGCGATGCGGACAGCGAATTGGCGGTGGCCGTAACGGTGGAACCCACCTCCGCGCCGGTGCGCCACGAGGAGTTCCTCCGCGTCGCGCGGCCGATGGGAACGACGCATGAAAAGGCCCGCACCGCCGAACGGCAATATCAACAGCAACAGCAACAGCAACAGCAGCAGCAATAAGAGCCGCTATACCCGTTCCAGCGCCAGGCTGACGCCCTGCCCCACGCCGACGCACAGCGTGACCAGTGCGCGTTTGCCGCCGATCTTTTCGAGCTGATGGACTGCGGTCAGCACCAGCCGCGCGCCGCTCGCGCCCAAAGGATGCCCGAGCGCGATCGCGCCCCCATTGGGGTTCACATGCTGGGCATCGTCAGGAACGCCAAGCCCGCGCAACACGGCGAGGGCCTGGGCGGCGAAAGCCTCGTTCAGTTCGATGGTATCGAAATCCGAGATTTTCAGACCGAGCCGCGCCAGCAATTTCTGCGTTGCCGGAATGGGACCGATGCCCATCACGCGCGGCGCCACGCCCGCCGTCGCCATGCCCAGAACGCGGGCACGCGGGCGCAAACCGTGCTTCTTCAAGGCGCTTTCGGAGGCCAGGATCATCGCCGCCGCGCCATCATTGATTCCCGATGCGTTTCCTGCCGTCACGGTTCCCGGGTTGCGGAATGGCGCCTTCAGCTTGGCGAGGTCCTCGAGCGTGGTTTGCGGACGCGGATGTTCGTCGCGCTCCACGGTCATGGGCTTCCCCTTGGCGTCCTTGGCATGCACCCGCACGATCTCTTCCGAGAAATATCCGGCTGCCATGGCTTTGCCCGCGCGCGCCTGGCTGCGGAAGGCGAATTTGTCCTGGTCCTCGCGGCCGATCTGATAGGCCTCGGCCACGTTCTCCGCCGTGTCGGGCATCGCATCCACGCCATATTGCGCTTTCATCAGCGGATTCACGAAGCGCCAGCCGATGGTGGTATCGAAAAACTCTGCCGACCGTTGGAACGCAGCTTCCGCCTTTCCCATCACCAGCGGCGCGCGCGTCATGGATTCGACCCCGCCCGCAATGGCGAAATCGAGCTCGCCGGCGGCAATGGCCCTGGCCGTGGTGCCGACCGCATCGAGCCCCGAGGCGCACAGCCGGTTGATGGTGGCGCCCGGCACGCTGTCCGGTAGCTCCGACAGCAACGCCGCCATGCGGGCGACATTGCGGTTGTCCTCTCCCGCCTGGTTGGCGCAGCCCAGGATCACCTCGTCCAGCGCGCCCCAATCGGCATCGGTGTTGCGCGCCATTAAGGCCATGATCGGCGTGGCGGCCAGATCGTCGGTGCGGACATAGGCCAGCGCGCCGCCGAAACGGCCAATGGGCGTGCGCACGGCATCGCAAATATAGGCGGGGCGGAGATCGGTCATGAGTCGGCTTTCAGCTTGTGCAGCCCTAATAAGGGCAGCCGGACCACGCGGGTCAAGGCGGTGGAAAAGGGGTTGCGCGGGCGGGAATAAGGCTCCTAAAACCCGGCATGGCAGAAAAAAATCTAATCCCGGTGACCGTGCTGACCGGCTATCTGGGCGCCGGCAAAACTACCCTTCTGAACCGGATCCTGTCCGAGGATCACGGGCGCCGCTACGCCGTGATCGTCAATGAATTCGGCGAGATCGGCATCGACAATGAGTTGATCCTGAACACGGATGAAGAATTGTTCGAAATGAACAATGGCTGCATCTGCTGCACGGTGCGCGGCGATCTTATCCGCACCCTGCACGGGCTTCTGTCGAAGGACCGCAATTTCGACGCCATCGTGGTGGAGACGACGGGCCTGGCCGACCCCGGCCCGGTGGCGCAGACCTTTTTCATCGACGGCTTCCTGCGCTCCAAGACGGAGCTGGATTCGGTGACGACGGTGGTGGACGCCAAGCATGTGGAGCTGCGTCTTGCCGACAGCCGCGAGGCGCTGGAACAGATCGCCTTTGCCGATCAGATCGTGCTGAACAAGACCGATCTGGTAGGCGAGGAGGAATTGCGCAGCGTGGAAGCGCATCTGCGCCGGCTCAATCCCATGGCGCCGATCCATCGCGCCCAGCGTTCGAATGTGAAACTGGAGACGATTCTGGGGCGCGGCGGATTCGATCTCAACCGCATCACTGAGCTCGAGCCGGAGTTCCTGAACCCGGGGCATGGCGAAGCCGGCCATGTCCATGATGAGCATTGCGCGCATGACCACGATCACGACGCGCACGATGCCCACGATCACACGCATGACCATGGCATCAAAAGTATCTCGCTCAAGGCTGACCGCCCGATGGACCGGCGCAAGGTCGCGCGCTGGCTGACCGACCTGGTGAAAAATCAGGGGCCCGACATATTGCGCGCCAATGGCATCATCGATGTGAAGGACAATGAGCGGCGCCTTGTGTTCCAGGCGGTGCACCAGATTCTGGAAGGCGATTTGCAGCGCGAGTGGCGGCCGGGCGAGCCGCGCTATAGCCGCATGGTTTTCATCGGCCGCAATCTGAACGAGGCCGAGCTGCGGTCCGGCTTCGAAGCCTGCATGGCAGAATAGGTTGCCTTCGACAGGCTCACCCTTCGACAGGCTCAGGGTGAGGGTTCAATAAAGCCCTCATGCTGAGCCTGTCGAAGCATGAGGGCGCAAAGCCCGGACGCAAAAGGACGATGACCATGCCGCTTTTCGTGATTTCGTATGTCGACAAGCCCAACAGCCTGGCGCTTCGCATGGCCAACCGGGAGGCGCATCTGGCGTATGGGCACGCCGAGGACAACCCGGTGAAAGTGAAGCTGGGCGGGCCCTATCTCGATGAAAAAGGCGACATGGCAGGATCGCTGCTGATCGTGGAGGCGAACGACAAAGCCGCGGCGACGGCGTTTACGAAAGCCGACCCCTATGTGACCTGCGGCTTGATGCAAAGCGTCGAAGTTCGTCCGTTTCGCGTCACCATGAACAAGATGGATAGCGCCAGTTCTTGACGGCACGAAATTACACATACATTCGTCTTCGCCGGGTTCATCCCGGCGATCCATGATCTCGTTTTCTCATCGTGTTCATGGATGGCCGGCACGGCGGCCGGCCATGACGGGGCGACTCTAGCAGCAGTCCCAGGCCACGCCGTCGTGGTTGGCGGGCGAACCGATCAGCCAACCGATATCGTCATAGTTCACCTGCGCCAGCGGCTTGTAGAGCTTGAACTGATGGCGCCGATCATCCTCGGTCCAGAACGCCACGACGGTTTCCAGTGGCGGACACCCGGGAAGCCGGCACGCCACTTCGGAAACCAGAACGGCGGCTTCGGATGCGAGCCTGAAGCGCCGCCGCGTCCAGCCCTGGACGTTTTCGACCGCGGCGAGAGCGACGGGATCGCGTCTGTCTTCTCCGAGCAGCATGGCAGTGAAATTACGCGACCTGCTTTGTCCGAGTCGAGCCGATGCAAACCATCCTGTCATGGCCAAAACAAAACCGCCGCCTCGGATCGCCCGAGACGGCGGTTTGATTTTGATGCCGCCGAGAACCTTCCGGGTTAGGCGTGGTACAGCTGGCCGAGATACGCGGTCAAACGGCCCGCCACCAGAACCGCAGACCATACCAGCGCAGTGGCGGCAACGATCTTCACGCCTTTCGACGTCACCGTTCCTGCGGCCGTCCAGTTGGCCGTTTCCCGGTTGAGGGTGTTTTGGAAATACCAGGTGACGATCACGCCGAGCACCACCAGCGAGAATTTCCATTGGAACAGCCCGTCGCCGAGATATTTCATCGGCTTGGAGGACCACAGCGTAAACCCGCTATAGACCTGGATCGCGACGCCGATCCACATGATGGGGACCAGCTTGTTCAGCGAGGTATAGGGGATCGTCCGGAAGAGCCCGAGTATCCGCAAGAAGATGATGAGGCTAAGCCCCACGACAATGGCGTTGCCGAACGCGTGCAGCGTCAGGGCAAACGGCCAGCCCCAGGATTCCCGGACCCATGTCGCATACGCCGTGTTCTGTATCCAGTCGAGCATGTTCAGCCTCCTCGATCGTGTCCCGCTAGACCAGAATTAACGGCCCGTCCGGTCTATGGATTTGTTCAAGAAATACACCCCGGTAAACGACGCGCCAAGAACGCAGCCCGCGACGGCAATAACCAGCATAAGCAGAGGCCAGTTGAATGGCATGGGAGTTATCCTTCCGTATCACACATAAGGCAGCAGACGGCCGCCCATGATCACGCCAATCCAAGACAACAGCACAATGACGGCAACCCATTTGGCGGCCATTGGCGCATCCTCTCCGGCTTTCACCTCCCATAGGGGATCGGACAGAGAGAAATACAAAACCGCAATCGCGCCGATGGGAAGCAAAATCATCTTGGGCGTGAATGACGTCTCGTTCACGTAGCGGTAGGTATCCGCCATCAACATCAGCATGCCGGTGAAGACATTCATGATCACACCGAACACGCCGAGCGGCAGCAATCGGTGGACCGCGGAGAAGGGGACCGATTTCCAGAAGCCCAGGATCCGCAAGACAACTGCCAGCACCGTCGCAAACACCAAGGAATAGCCGAAGAAATGCACGGTCTGCCAAGGCACGAACCAGATCACGTTGTTGATCAGGTTCTCGATCTGCGGGCTCCAATAGCCGGCTTCGCTGGTCGGCACGGCTTCGGTGCGGATTTCGGGATGGTTGATCTGGCCACCCCGATGGCCGGTTTCCGCCATGATGCCGAACGTGATGATCGCGAAAACCAGCACAATATTGAGGGAACGGCTGGTGAATTTGCCGGTATAGCGGTAGCGCCACAGCACCATCCAGGCAGCACCGCCGGTAAAGGCGAGGCCGAACAGCGTCAATATCGCCATATCGCGGTGTGCGTCGATCGCCGCTTTGCTGATGCCCAGAATCGGCGGATCGGTCAGCGCCCACATGGCCGCCGCGCCGGTTACATAGGTCGGCGCACCAAGGATCGCGCAGATGGTGAAAACCACCAAGCAGGTGCGCTTGATGACATCGTTGTTCATCACCAAACCGGCGATGAAGAAGGCCAGCGCAAAGGTGAACCCAACGGTCGGGAAGTGGTTCAGGATCATATGGACATGCGACCAGCCCTGCGACGTTCCCTCCCCTTCGGGGATGTCACTGGCGGAAACACCGGGGGAAGCACGCAAGGCCGCCTGCAATTCGTGATGGCTGATTTCCCAGCCCAGTTCGCCCACGACGATCATGAAGGCCAGCGTCATCACCGCCAAGCCCAGGACCAGATGGACCGCATTGTTGGAAAGGCGGCCGATGCGGGCAAACCGCCACAGCTCATACCACGCCGCGATGCCGGTCAGAGCCAAAAGCGTCAGTGCAGCCATGGACCAACCATAATGGTTGTCGATCCGGTCCATGGAAATTTTGGGATCGTGCGCCAGCGCAACGGCCGAGCCGTCGCCACTGATGTAGGTGGGAATGGCAAGCAGGCCCAGAACGCCGAAGGCAACGAGGCACACCCGCTTCATCATCTCGTTGTTGGTGCGTATCGCGGTTACGTAGAAGCCAAGCGCGAATACGAGCCCGACCGACGGGAACACGCTCACGAGGATGTGCAAATGCGACCAAGACGCCGGGATCAAATGCATGGTAGCCCCCCACCTATTTTTCCTGCTATCGCAGGCACTTCACCCAATTGTCAATGTTTTAATCGTGTTAGCACCCGCAAAAAACTGCCGTTCGCGCGGGGGATTCACGAACTTCCTGCGTAGTGCGAATTCCCACCGCAATGTGTGGCGAATTGTACCGGCGCCGAGATACTTCGTTTCGACATTCTAAGGCTCTCTGCTTCATCGGCAACGTGCCTTCCCGTGAAATTTTGTCAATGCCACAGGCGCTCTAAACATCTTCAGTCCGGCGAAAATCCGCGACGCGTGTCCTCCCGGTTTCAGTTCCGCGCAAAATAGGGAGCGTACGGAACAATTCCGCCGGACATTCGCGCGAATGCCGTCCGAGGCGAACCGCCGATCGACAATCGCCCCGGCGATGCGATCATTTGCCGCCTGCCCGCTACGGCTCCTCGCCGGCCGGCTGCAAGAACAACACGCCTCTTGCAGGCTGGCCGTTGACGAGCACTTGCTGTTCATCGGCAAGGAGGCCGCCGGCTTGCCCGTCCTTGCGAGGATGAATCCCGAGCGAGACCTTATCGCCACGCCGCAGCAATGTGCTGGTCCAGCCACCGCGGGCCAGCACGGTCGGCGAACTGCCCTCGATGGACCAAATCGCGCCAGCTTTGCCATTGTCGGGCAGGACCTGAATCGTGACATGGGGGCTGGTCCACACGAAATCCTTAACCGTGCCGGACAGCGTGACGAGTTTCTCGCGCTCATACATGGCGAAGGAATGGTGGGCGAAGGCCGGAGCCGTTCCCGCGGCGGCGACGCCCAAGACTAGCGCGATCAGCCTGGCTTTCATCATCTTCTCCG
>DATARE010000081.1:0-3194 GCA_036264295.1 Micropepsaceae bacterium
CTGGCCGCCGCCGATGCACATGGTGGCGAGCCCCTTCTTGGCGTTTCGCCGGCCCATCTCATAAAGCAGCGTAACGAGGATGCGCCCTCCGGAGGCCCCAACGGGGTGCCCAAGGGCAATGGCGCCGCCATTGACGTTCACTTTGGCGGTATCCCAGCCAAGACTGTTATTTACCGCACAAGCCTGCGCCGCAAAGGCCTCATTGGATTCGATCAGGTCGAGATCGGATACGCTCCAGCCGGCTTTCTTCAGCGCCATGCGTGAGGCCGGAATAGGACCCGTGCCCATCAGCTTGGGATCGACCCCGGCACTGGCCCAGGACACGATCCGTGCCAGGGGAGCAATGCCGCGCGCATCCGCATCCTTCGCGCTCATCAGCACGAGCGCTGCCGCCCCGTCATTGAGGCCGGATGCATTGGCCGCCGTCACCGTGCCATCTTTGGCGAAGGCTGGGCGCAAGCCCGACACTGCTTCATAGGTCACGCCCTCACGGATATATTCGTCATTTTCGACGATTTTCACGCCTTTGCGTTCGGTGACGGTCACGGGAACGATTTCGTCCTTGAAGCGCCCGGTCTTGCGCGCGGCTTCCGCCTTGTTCTGGGAAGCGACTGCAAAACGGTCCTGCGCTTCGCGGGTGATCTGGAACTCGCGCGCCACATTCTCGGCTGTGATGCCCATATGGATGTTGTGAAAGGCGTCGGTCAGACCGTCCTTGATCATGGTGTCGACGAATTCGAGTGAGCCCATCTTCTGGCCGTTGCGGAGATGGGCGGCATGGGGGGCCATGCTCATGGATTCCTGCCCGCCCGCGACAATGATGGAGGCATCGCCGTTGCGGATCGCCTGGTAGCCGAGGGCCACGGCGCGCAGGCCCGAGCCGCACAATTGGTTCACCAGATAGGCGGGTGTTTCGACCGGAATGCCGGCCTTCAGGGAGGCCTGACGCCCGGGGTTCTGCCCCTGCGCGGCCGTCAGAATCTGACCCAATATGACCTCCGATATCTCCGCGGGCGCAACCTTTGCGCGCTCCAGCGCGGCCTTGATGGCCGCCGTTCCCAGGTCATGGGCAGGCACATTGGCAAAGGCACCGGCAAACGAGCCTACCGGTGTGCGGGCACCGGACGCGATAACGACTTCGGTCATGGAGAAAGCCTCTCTTTCAGCGCCAGCATTCATGCGCTGTCGGCGGGGACGGGTAAACCAAAAATCAAAAAATGCTGCAATGCGGTAAAGAGTCCTGGACACAGCCGCCCCATCGGTGCTGTGCTATAGCTACGAGGGAACAAAACGGGCATCGCCCACATCGTCGAGGAACCGCTTGAGCGAAACACAGAGCGGGGCGCCGGGTCCAATCATCATAAAAAAGTATGCGAACCGCCGCCTCTACAACACCCAAACATCGAGCTACGTGACGCTCGATCATCTTTGCGAATTGGTGAAGGAGGGCGTGGAGTTCGAGGTGCATGATGCGCGCACCGGCGAAGACATCACGCGCCAGGTCCTGGCCCAGATCATTTTCGACGAAGAGAACAAGGGCCAGCATCTTCTCCCCATTCAGTTCCTGCGGCAGCTCATTCGCTTTTATGGCGACAGCCTACAATCCTTCGTGCCGTCCTATCTCGAATTGAGCATGGAGAGCTTCACCAAGAGCCAGCAGGAGATGCGCGAGAAATTCGCCGAAGCGCTGGGCGGCAAGCTTGGCTACAAGGATTTCGAACAGATGACGCGGCAGAACATCCAGATGTTCGAACGCGCCATGAAGATGTTCACGCCTTTTGGCGGAGGCGCCTGGTCCAATGAAAAAGATATGCCAAACCCTTTCGCGGCTGCGTTTGGCGGCTCCAGCGCCAAACCGCGAGCGCCAGAATCTCCTTCGCCGCAACGCGAGGATGAAATCCGCGAGTTGAAAGATCAGATCGCGGCTATGCGCCAGCAAATCGCCGATATCGCGCAGAAGAAATAGTCCGCGCAGGCGGACTACCGCCCAGCATTCGAAATTGCCGGTTCAGCATTGGCCATTTTGCGGCGAAGGCGTCACTCGCATTGCTGCAGATGTGATTGCTTGCATCTCTGCTCGAGCTGTTTTGCGTCGGCAAGCTCGGCCGGCGCGAGCTTGCCTGCCACTTCGTCCCGGATCTTTGTGAGCCCTTCCGCAAAAGGACCTACTGCCGAAGACGCAGCCAGATCATACCAGACATAGGCGCGAACATAGCTCTGTGGTGTGCCCTGTCCGTTTTCGTAGGCAACACCGAGATTGGTCTGTGCAAGGACGTTGCCCTGCTTGGCCGCAAGACGGAACCACCGCACGGCCTCGGAATAGTCCTGGGAAACGCCTTTGCCGACCTTGTACATCAATCCGATATTGAATTGCGCCGACGCGTTCCCCTGCTCCGCCAAAGGGCGCCACAATTTCAGCGCGGTCGCATTATCACCCCGCTGTGAGGCCGCGGCGCCATCTTCAAATGGACCTGCCGACGCGCCGACGTTCAGTAGAAGGAGGAATGCGGTTGCCAGGCTCGTGGAAAACGCATTTTTGGCCATCGGTGTTCGCTCCATCGACAGAAAGGAGGACGATAGTGTCCGGACTTTTTACAAACCGTTGCGAAACAAAATTTCAAACTATCGCAAGAATTTGATTTGAAGACCAAATTTTTGTTGGCGTGAAGCTTGCTTGTTTCAAATGAAGGGCGGCGCGCCCGGCCTCGCATTGCGGAGAACGAGGTTAATTTCTTAAGGGGGAAGACATGCGGTCCAAGAAAATTTCTGCCCTGTTAGGGTCGGTAGCCTTGCTTACGGTGAGTTTTCCTGCATTCGCAACGACATTTAGTGGCGATCTTTTCTATACCTATAATTCTGGAGGCGTCTTCAATTCCGGCACTGGTGTGACGGATAACGTGGCGTCTGTCGGCTATTCTTATGACGACGTAACGCATGCGTTTTCTGTGGGATCGATCAATCCAATTGCGCAGACGGGTGGCGCAGACGGTATCATCTTCGCACCAAACGGAAATTTGCTTGTGGGCGGTCAGGGGGCTGGCTTTGTGTACGAGGTCAATCCCACGACGGGCGCCGTGGTTAACTCTGTGCACCCCGGGACCACCGGATCCGATCAAAACAGCTTTCATTTGTCGCTGAACCCGAACAACAATGCCGTGTACACCAGCGATTTCGGTGGACCGCTTGACGTGATC
>DATARE010000123.1:0-1796 GCA_036264295.1 Micropepsaceae bacterium
CGGAGAACTCGATTTCAAGCTTGAAACCGCCCAGGCTGCGGACATCAATCACGTCGATCATCATTCGAGGCCTTCAATCCGTTCCAATCGTCCGTCAGTGCGTGCCGCTACCCAGTTTTTCATGAGCGCATCGCGCCGCAAGGCTGTCCATTCCTTCACGAGTCGTGTCACCGTCGGCGGCAGCCGACCGTCCATGATCTCTCCATCGTCGATCCGCACGCGCGCTCGGAACTGCTGATAACGCACGTGAAAGTGCGGCGGATCGTGATCATTGAAGAACATCCGCACCGCAATTCCAAGAAAGTAGGCGATTGTGGGCAATGGTGGACCTATCCGGAATTGCGGTTGCGATTATACCACATGCGCAGCCGGGTTTAAACGAAGTGAAATCCGGGATTGGCGTCGATGCGGCACTATCTAGCCATAAACGAGATCTTCGTCGGCCAGGTAATCGGCGGCAAAGGATTGGGCGGCCAGAATGTCATCGCGCGTCAGCCGGGGATGATCGATAAGGATTGCGTCGATCGTCATGCCGGCACCGAGCTTGCGCAGCACGGTTTCAACCGGAACACGCGTGCCGCGGATGACGGGTTTCCCGCCCATGATCTCGGGGTTGATCTCGATCCGCTCGTGAGCCATTGGCGCCTCGTGCCGTCCGGGGTGTCAGCCAACGTATATCATAATCGGCTACGGCTTTCGCTTGACCCTCCCCCGCAGGGCAGGAGAGGCTGGGAAATTGCGTCGCCTCGCGTTTCGCGCGATGGCCTCCCCTGCGCCGACTTATGGTGTGCTATCGTTTCGCGACAAAGCGAAGCCGGCTTCGACACGATGCAACGACTATTCAACAGTATCTATTGGCATCCAACGCTGCTCAGAGTTCTCGTCGCGATCATATGTTTTGCCGGCGCCGTATGGCTCGGCTTGGCGTATTTCAATCCCGCGCCGCCATCGACCATTACGATCGCAACCGGACCCAAAGGCGGCGCTTATGAGTTCTTTGCCCAGCAATATCGGGAAAAGCTTGCCCGCGCCCGCGTGACGCTCAACATCCGCATCACCGATGGCACATCGGAAAACATAAGGCTTCTCGAGGACCCAAAATCCGGCGTTCAGGTCGGCTTTGTGGTGGGCGGAGCCTCGAATAGCCAGCAGGCGCCGGGCCTGCTGTCTTTGGGGCGCGTCAACGACCAGGTTTTTTGGCTGTTTTATCGTGGGGCGGAGACTTTGGACGACCTCACCCAACTCAAGGGCAAACGCATCGGGGTAGGGGCGGAAGGTGTCGTCACCCAGCGCATCCTCAGCGCGGCCGGCGTCAATTCCGCAAGCGCGACGCTGATGCCGCTCACCGGATCGGCGGCGATCGAGGCGCTCAATGACGGCAGGCTTGACGCCATATTCATCGCGCTGGCGCCGGATTCCTCGACTGTCCAAACCCTGTTGCGCGACCGCAATGTGCGGTTGATGAGCGTTTCTCAAACCGACGCCCTGACCCGGATTATTCCCTATCTTGTCCGGCTGGTCCTGCCGCAAGGCGTCATCGATCTCGAGCACAATATTCCGGCGAGTGACGTCAATCTCGTCGGCACCACCAACGCCGTGGTCGTGCGTGAAGATCTTCATCCGGAAATCATCGATCTGTTGGCTAAGACGCTCGTCGAGGTACATGGCGGAGCGGGCATTTTCCAGCGCGCTGGTGAATTCCCCACCCAAACCGATCCGGAATTCCCCGTTGCCGACGGCGCGCGCGAGTTCTACAAAAATGGCCCGTCCTATCTGAACAAATATCTGTCCTACTG
>DATARE010000150.1:0-2150 GCA_036264295.1 Micropepsaceae bacterium
GAATCCAAAGGTGCATCATCGAGGAACTCCTTCCTGCGAGGAGTGTTTGCGATAAAGCGTTGCCCCTTGCGTCACAGCGGGTATCCGGGCGCGTTTTGAGCAAGGCCATCGAATGCCCCGAGAAGCCGGCCGCGCCAGGTCGCGATCGGATCATCCGGCAGCAATAGCCGAAACGGGCTTGCGGATCGGGCCCATTGGAACGAGCCAAAGACGATGTAATCGGTGTAAAGCGGGATCTCGCCGCCGAGATACGGTTGCGTCGCAAGGATGGCGCGCAGCGGCTCGAGGCTCTGGCGGAATCTCGTCACCCGCGTGTCGCGGTCGGAACGACCGTTTCCAGGGCGGTACCGAAGCGCTTTTCGCGGCTTTCGCGAAAATAAGCGCGGTCCTTCTCGTGCAGAACCGCCAGGATGTCGGCGACGATCATCGGCGCAATTGCGCTATTCATGACAGTGTCCGCCCACGCGTTGACGAAACGCGTCGCCTTGCGACCGCCGTCGCCGCCGAACAGCGACGGATCCGGATAGGTGTCCTCCAGATAGGTGGCGATCTTCCAGGAGTCGAAAACAACGCGATCGCCGTCGACCAGCACCGGCACCCTGCCCTGACCCGAGAAAGCAATCATATCCTTGTCGGTGAAGCGCCACGGAATTGCGTCGAACGCCAAGCCCTTGTGCGCGAGCGCGAGCTTGGTGCGCCAGCAGTAAGGGCTGAAGCGGCGTTCCGGCTGCGCTCCGGCGAGATCGTAGAGTCGAGGGCGAGCGGGCGAAGGTGACATCGGCATCAGGCGGCAGCCGCCGTCCGTCCGAACAGGACCCGCCTGGATTCCTCGGTTACCACAGGCTGCGTGTTGATCTCTTTGGCGCGATCATAGGCGCGTATGGTCGCCGGCCGGCTGCGAATTGTCTCGAACCAGCGCTCGAGGTGCGGGAAATCCTCCAATTTCTGTCCCTGGCGCCGGTGGGGAACAATCCAGGGATAGGCCGCGATATCGGCGATCGAATAGTCGCCCGCGATGAACGCGCGATCGGCAAGGCGTTTGTTGAGCACTCCGTACAGCCGGTTCGTCTCCTTCACGTAGCGGTCGATCGCGTAAGGAATCCTCTCCGCCGCGTATCGGCCGAAATGATGGTTCTGGCCGGCCATCGGGCCGAGCCCGCCCATCTGCCAAAACAGCCACTGCATGACTTCGTAACGGCCGCGCGCATCGCTCGGCAACAGCTTGCCGGTCTTCTCGGCGAGATACTGCAGAATGGCTCCGGACTCGAACATGGCGATCGGCGCACCGCCTCCGGTCGGCGCATGATCCACAATGGCAGGAATGCGATTGTTGGGCGAGATCGCGAGAAATTCCGGCTTGAACTGATCGCCCTTGCTGATGTTCACCGGAATGATTTTGTAGGTAGGGCCGGTCTCTTCGAGATAGATCGTGATCTTGTGGCCGTTGGGCGTGGTCCAATAGTAAAGATCGATCATCGGTCGCGGTCCTTTGGTTTGAGCTCAATCAAGAAGGGCAAGCGCCGGCGCGGCGACGCCTTCAAGCAAGGCGCGTTCGGGCTTGGCGCGCGCAAGAACCCTAATGCCGAGCAAAACGCCCAGCAGCAGTCGCGCGCAATCCCGCGCCACAAGGTCCGCTCGGACGGTACCCTCGGCCTGCGCCGCTTTGATCGAGCGGCGGAAGAATGCTTCGATCTCACCCAGGCGATCCGCGATCAGCGCTCCCAGCTCGCGATCGTGCGGAGCGACTTCCAGCGCCGAGTTGATCAAGAAGCAGCCCCGCCTCTCGCGATCGTTCAGCGAACGCTCGATGACCTCCTCGATGAACCGGCGGATGGCCTTTTTCGGCGCCAGGGAGGACTCGAGCCGCTTGATCCGCGCTCGTGGCGACTGATCCAGGTAGCGTTCCAGTGCCGCGACGAAGAGGGCCCGCTTGTCGCCGAAGGCGTTATAAAGACTCGGCCCGGAAATTCCCATCGCGCCGGCAAGATCGCGCATCGACGTCGCTTCGTAGCCGCGACGCCAAAAGCAAGTCACCGCCGCCTCCAGGGCAGTCGTTTCATCGAACTCTCTCGGTCTAGCCATTTTGTGGTGCGTCGCTTGTCCAAACCGGATCCCGCATCGACATAGGCCCGGATCAGGTCGCGCCGGAT
>DATARE010000199.1:0-2114 GCA_036264295.1 Micropepsaceae bacterium
CGGCGCCAGCGAGGCCGCCGAGATTGCCCGAACCCGTCGGCGTCGTGCTGGTGACGAAAAAGCTCATCGGCTGCGCCGGGGGCGCTTGGGCCGCCAGCACAGCAGCAGAGCCCATCATCGTTATGGCAATGGCTGAAAGTACAATTGTCTTATTCATGAATCGCGCCTCCTCATTGTTGACAAACACAAGACCGCTCACATCCCTGCGGATGAACAGCCTCAACCCGTTACGCAAGCATGACGTAGAATAACACGCAATCCGGCGTGCTGCCTATGGCGGCTCAGCCCCAAAGCGCAGATTCGGGCGGGTACAGAATATCGCCCTCATAGTGCATCGCCGGTTCGCGGTCGCGCGCCAGCAACAGCGGCCCATCGAGATCGGCAAACGCAGCTTGCGAAGCCAAGAGACTCGCGGGCGCCATGGCAAGCGAGGTGGATACCATGCAGCCCACCATCACCTTCAAACCAATTGATTGCGCAGCCCGGACAAGAGCCGCAGCTTCGGTAAGACCGCCGGCCTTGTCCAATTTCACATTTATGTGAGTGTAACGCGTTTTCAGGCGCGGAAGATCGGCGCGCGTATGGCAGCTTTCATCCGCGCACAGTGGCACCGGGCTGTCATATCCGGCCAGGATGTCGTCTTCTGCCGCTTTCAAAGGCTGCTCGATCAGCGCGACGCCAAGATGTGCAAGGGCCGGTGCGAACTGGATGAGAGCATCCCTGTTCCAGCCTTCATTGGCATCGACGATCAGACGGGCATCGGGGGCATTCCGGCGCACGGCTTCGACCCGCGCAATGTCGTCTTCGCCGGCGATCTTCAATTTGAGCAGACCGTAACCCTTACCGGCAGCTTCGGCGGCGGCTGCGCCCATGGCCTGCGGACTATCCAGGCTCAGCGTGTAGGCCGTGCGCACCGGCCTGGGGGGTGGCAGGCCCAAGAGACGATGCGCAGGCTGGCCCGTCTTCTTGGCTTCCAAATCGATCAGTGCGCAATCGATGGCGTTGCGCGCTGCCCCGGCGGGCAGACAATCCTGCAAGACAGTGCGTGAAAGACCGCGCTCGATTTCGAGACGCTGCGATTCGATCTGGGCCAGGACACTCGCGACGGTCTCGCCATAGCGCCCATAAGGCACGCATTCGCCGCGTCCGGCTTTTCCGTTCTCGGAAAGAGTAACGACAACGATGTCTGCCGAAGTCTTTGCCCCGCGGGCGATGCGAAAGGCACCGCGAATCGGCCAGGTTTCCGCGGCCGCCCACAGCTGCGTCATCAAGAATTTGCCGGGATCAGAACACCGCTCCAATCGGGGCGCGGTGGATTGGCCTGGTAATCGGCGATGCGGCGAAGATAGAAATCGTAGAGCACCGAATTGGCCGCCGAGAGCACACGGCATTGCTCGACCAGATTTCGCGCCTCGTCCCAATTCTGCGCGCGCAGGGATTCGAAGATGCGCGCATGAAAGGATTTAAGCGCGAGAAATTTCGGATTGCTGCGCGAGAGCGGCGGAAGGAGCATCGCCCATACCGGCTGCGCGTCCCCGTCTCCTTCAACGTAATGGTCCACCTGCAAAAAAGGAAAACTATGTTCCACGCCTCTTTCGACGGCGTGCCCTGCCAGGATCACCGCGCCATAGGTTTGGGATAGATGTTCCAGAGCATCGGCCCTTTGCGCCGCACGGCCGACAGCGGCGTAATAGGGCTGATCCTCAGTGCCAAAATCGCCAAGAATCGCAGAGCCCGTATCGAGGCCGATGCCGATGCGCAACGGGTCACCATCCGGTAGTTTCGGGCCGAGCCCTTGCGATGCCATCAGCATCGCCAGCGCGCATTCGCAGGCTCTGTGGGTGTGGACATCGGGTTCGTCGAAATAGGCAGAAAATCCGCCTGCAAACACGCGATCCAGCGTGCCGCCGTGGGCGTGCACGGCATCGGCCATGAGCGTTGCCGCGCGGCGCACGAGCCGGCACAGACTTTCCGGATCCGCGGTATAGGAGGCGGTCAGCTCGTCGAAACCCCGGATCCGGCAAACCAGGAAGCTTAGGGTGTGGGTCTCGCCCACAATGCGCCGCAGTTGAGCGCTGCGCCGCCATTTGCGCAGCACCGCCAATGGCGCCGCC
>DATARE010000241.1:0-21344 GCA_036264295.1 Micropepsaceae bacterium
GCGGCGTCGGCAACCATCTGCATCTGCCGATGCTTGTACAGGAGGAAAACGATTTCGCTGCCGAGCGCGGCCATCCCGATAATGGCGATCATCATCAAGCCGATATGCACCGCGACGCTGCCGCGCTGCGCGGGCCAAAGCCGAAAACCTGCCCGGACAGTTTTGCTTCGCATGATTATTTGAACAAAGGGGTGCTGGAGGGTTCGACCGCGACGGAAGATTGGCCGCTCGCGCGTATTGTCCAGGCGTTCGCCAAACCGCGCGGGATGATGCGTCCGGTACGCGCCATATAGGCACGATAGGCGGGATAGGTTTCAGCCAGGACCTTTTCTTCGTAATGCATCCGGGCGAACTGCGCCGAGACGCTGGCGGCAAAGATCAAGAGCGCCCAAGGCTGCTGGTACTGCCACATGATGCCGAAGACCGCGATTTGTTCGGCGATGTAAAGCGGGTGGCGCACGAAGCGATATGGCCCGTGCATCACCAATCCGCGCGCCTGGGGAAGCACGCTGAAACTGCCGCCCAACACGGATGCGAAATAGATCGATCCGGCGAGGCCGGCGACCGTCACCGCCGTCGAAACGGCCAAAACGGCGGGGCTGTTGTCGACTTGGGGAACCGCAAGAAAGAGAAGCTGAATGTTCGCGCCGATCATTGCGGCAACCCGCGGCAGCACACCCTTGGCGCGGTTTTCCGGAAGCCGCCGAAACACGAACAGCGACACGACGAGGCTCAGAAAGAGAATGGTCGCAATCTCATAGACGATGCTGAGCGCGGTGACTGCGGTGAACGCATCGAATAACCGGTGCACCTCCGAAATCAAACTGGAGAAAAAACCCGCGATCCAGATGAGATACAGAACGATCAGCGGCGCCGCTGCGGCGAAATCGTAGATTTTCGTGAGTCTCCGCACGGGTTCAATCCTCATGAAGCGGGGCCGAAAAAAACCTATCCCAGGTGAGGCGCACTGGACGGTGGATTGGCCGCGAAGGTGTTGACAAATCTCAATCCTCGCCACGCGATTGCGCTGGTGTCGCAAGACAGTCCCAATTGGACCTCGGCCGATTTGCCTTGTACTCTCAGGTTAAGGGGACACGTCTGGGAGGGTTGAATGCCGTCATTCACGACACGGGCAATTGCGGGCGGCGTGTTCGCAATTGGGCTGGGCATGGCGTTGCCGGTTACAGCCGAGACGCTGCTGGAGCAGGGACCCGAGCATCGCTACCAACTCGATTTTCATGTGCCCGACGCGGCGCTTCAAAAGATGCTGCCCGCGGGCTGGGTGCCGGCTGTCGCGACGGCGGGTCCTGCGAAGGACGCCAATCTGCGCATGATCTTTATCGATCGTATCGGCATCGTGGGTCCCGATGGCAAACCGCTTGGCCGGGGCACGTCGCGCCTGGCCTATCTCGCGGTTCCAGTAAAACAGACCTCCGGCGAAGCAACCGGCCAAATGATCATCGCCGGGCTTGTCGACAACGCCGCCGATGCGCCGGGCGCGTTCGGTGTGTATCAATATGCGCCGACCGCAAAAATGACGCGCAGTGTCGGCGGTTCGACCATGGCGCCGCTTGCCGAGGAGGATTGGGATTTTGCGGCGCCGAGCGGGGAACACATGCAGGTGCATGTGAAATATGAGCGCGCCGCGGCGGCCAAAGGCGGCGGCGAGGTGAAATTCTTCAACCCGTCCGATCCCACGAAATATCAGATTTTCAAAACCGAACAGGCGACCGATATCACCCGCAACGCGACCACCCATCCGCCGGACCGCGTCAAGGAATTCAGCTACCACGCGGGCGGTGGACGTATCGCAGCGCTCTTCGACGGTACGGAAAAGGTGCTGAGCTGGGATTCGCAGCCCTGGTACAATCGCAGCGTGATCGCACCGTAAGCCTGGGGAGGAACAAGATGCGCTATTCGAGATTGCCGCTGGTCGGGTTGATTGCAGGTCTTGCACTGTCGGCGCCTGCGCTCGCGCAGGAATCCGTAAAATCCGGGCTGCCCGACACCATTGCCTGTCCCGATGCGGTCGCGAAAATCGCCACCTGCTATTCCGCGCGCTTGGAAACCGGCGCTTATGTGCTTGCCGCCATGCCGAAGAGCTGGAACGGCAATCTCATTGTCTTCGCCCATGGCGGCCCCTCGCTCGAACCGGCGACGGCGAACAGCAGCAAGGGCGACCTTGCCAAATATGCCGTCGAGGTCGCGCGCGGTTTCGGCTGGGTCGCCTCGAGCTATCGCCGCGAAGGTTATGGCATCCAGATGGCGGCGGCCGATACGGACGACGCCCGCAAATTCTTCATTGCCCGCATTGCCAAGCCCAAGCGTACCCTGATCCATGGCGCGTCCTATGGCGGCTTGGTGGCGGCCAAATTGGTCGAGACCTATGCCAAGAATGTGGATGGCATCCCGAATTATGACGGCGCGTTCCTGAACAGCGGGCTCGTTTCGGGTTCCGCCGTGGGCTACGAATTCCGCGCCGATCTGCGCGCGGTCTATCAATATTATTGCAAGAACCTGCCGCGCCCGAACGAGGCGCAATATCCGCTATGGCTGGGGATTCCCGCCGATTCGAACATGACGGTGAAGGACCTGGGGGCCCGCGTCGATGAATGCACCGGCGTCTCCAAGCCCGCCGCCGAACGCACCAATCTGCAGAAGCAGAATCTCGCCAATATTATCGGCGTGATGGGTTTCTCCGCGCCCCTGCTCACCCGTCACATGCAATCGGCCACCTTCATTTTCCGCGATGTGGCGACGCGCATCACGGGCGGGAAAAGCGCCTTCACGAATGTCGGGATTCGTTACCACGGTTCCTCCGACGATGCCGCGCTCAATCGCGATGTGGTGCGCTTCGACAAGGACCCGGCGGCGCACATGGCATTGAAAGCGGATGGCCAGCCGACCGGCGCACTTCCCATTCCGATGGTGGCGATCCATTCGATCAACGATCCGCAGGTCGTGGTGGAAGTCGAATCGGCCTATCGCGAAATGGTGCGCGAAGCGGGCAATGGCGACCGTTTGGTGCAGGCCTACACGGATGAGAATCAGCACACCGGACAAAGCGCGCCGGAAATTGCAGCGGCGGTGGAGATGCTGATGCAGTGGATCGAGATGGATTTCAAACCGGACGCATCGCTGATCGCCGAAGCGTGCTCGCAATTGCGCAGCGGCTTCGACGGGCCATGCCGCTATCACCCCGATTTTCAGCCCAAACCCTACAGCACCAAATATTACACGCGAGACGCGGTGGCGCGCTAAACCGGTTTTGCGGCTTCCGCGGCGGCGCTTTGTTGCCGCGCGCCCATTTTGCGCCCCATCGCCAGCACGATAAGCGCTGACATCAGCATGCATGCGCCCATGGCGGCCATCGCCGAGGCATAGCCGCCGCTCGATTCCTTGAGCACGCCTACGCCATAGGGCCCGATAAACCGCCCAAGGCTTCCGATGGTGTTGACAAAACCAACGCCACCCGCCGCCGCGGTGCCGGCCAGAAATGTCGACGGCAGCGCAAAGAACGGACCGTTGTAGGCAAGCATTCCAACCAGCGCGACCGCAAGAGAGAGCAGCACCAGAAAGTCGGATTGCGCCACCGCGGCCACCACGAGACCGAGGGCACCCAGCAGCAGAGGAATCGCCACATGCCAAACCCGTTCGCGTTTGGCATCGCTGCGCCGAGCCCAATAAATCATGGCAACCATCGCCGAGATGAAGCAGAGCGCCACGACGAAACCGGTGGCGAAATTGGAAAAGCCCATGCCCTTGACGATCTGGGGCAGCCAAAGTTGCACGCCGTAAAGGCCGATCTGATTGCCCAACAGCACCAGCCCCAGCGCGATGACGCGGATGTCCGTCAAAGCCGGCCAGAAATCGCGATGCTCGCTGGTGCCTTCGTCGGTCTTCAGCCGTGCGATGACGATGCGCTTTTCCTCATCCGTGAGCCATGAGGCACTGGCCGGGCGGTCGGGCAGCAGTTTCAGCGACACGAACCCGAGGATGGAGGCGGGAATCCCTTCCAGAATGAACATCCACTGCCAGCCATGCAGGCCCGCCACGCCATCGAGCCCGAGAATCGTGGTCGAAAGCGGTCCACCGATGATGTTGGCGAGCGGAATGGCGGCCATGAACACCCCCACGAACCGGCTGCGCCAGGATTGTGGGAACCAAAAGGTCATATACAGCAGCATGCCGGGAAAGAACCCCGCCTCGGCAATGCCGAGGAAGAACCGTATCGCATAGAAGCTGTATTCGCCGACGATAAAAGCGTTGCACGCCGACAGCACACCCCACACGGCGAGGATGATAAACACCCAGCGCCGGGCGCCGATCCTGTCCAGGATCAGGTTGGCCGGGACCTGGAAGATCAGATAGCCAATGAAAAAGATGCTGGCGCCGAAGCCAAACACCGCTGGGGAAAGGCCCAGATCCTTGTTCATGGTCAGGGCGGCGAAACCGACATTCACCCGGTCGATGTAGTTCACGACATAGAGCAGCATGACGAAGGGCAACAGGCGCTTGGCCATCCTCGCGAAAATCTGGTCTTCGGTCATCTATGCCTTCCGCCCTGTTCCTGCCTCCGGCGTGCACCCGCCATGTTGGGCCACGCTAGCATAGTCTCGCCTCCCCGCCAGCCTTGACCCGTCCCACCAGGATAAGGGCTTGTCATGGGCGGAAATTTGGCCAGATTCGCCGGTGCGGGCCGGCGCGGGATGTGCTTCTCACAAGGGATGAAGGGTGAAGAAGGTCGTCGTCACGGGCATGGGTTGTGTTTCCGGGCTAGGGCCGGACCGGGCTTCGGCCTGGAAAATCCTCATGGCCGGCGAGGGCGGAATTCACCCCGTCACCAAATTCGCCCAAGGCCAAAAGGAACTCAGCTTCGACGGCATCGGGGCGTCGGTGCAGCCGGACTCGATGCAATGCCTGCGCGCGCATTTCACGGAGAAGCAGCTTTCGGGGGTCGATCCGTTTTCCGCTTTTGCGGCGGCGGCCACTTTGGAGGCGCTGACGGATGCCGGATTGTGGCCCGCCACCGCCGATACGCGTCCGGCGCTCAGCGAGGCGGCGATCGTCTATGGCAGCGCCAGCGGTGGTAATGCCACCGTCGAAGCCGGCTATGTGCGAATGTTCCTGGAAAAGATGCCCAATATCCATCCGATGACGGTGCCGCGCTGCATGAGCAGCGCCTCGGTCGCGCATCTTTCCATGCTGTTCGGTATCCGCGGCCACTCCCTTTCCGTGGCCAGCGCCTGTTCGTCCTCGGCCCACGCCATTGGCGAGGCGATGCATCTGATCCGCGCCGGACGGGCACGGGTCGTGGTCACGGGCGGCAGCGATGCGAGCCTGACCTTCGGCTCGCTTCACAGCTGGAAGGCGTTGCAGGCCATGGCGCCCGATGCCTGCAGGCCATTTTCTATCGACCGCAAGGGGATGGTGCTGGGGGAAGGGGCCGCGACCCTGATCCTGGAAGAGGAAGAGCACGCTCTTGCCCGCGGCGCGCACATCCATGCGGAGCTGGCCGGCTCGGGTTCGACCTCGGATGCGAGCCATATCACCCAGCCGGATGCGACCAGCGCCGCAGCGGCGATCCGGGCAGCCCATCAGGACGCCGGGCTCAGCGAGGACACCCCGATTCTGTTCAGCGCCCATGGCACGGGCACGCGGCTGAACGACCGTTCGGAGGCGCAGGCGCTTCGTATCGCCTATCCCACGAGCCTCGACCGCCATCGGGTGATCGCGACCAAATCGGCACACGGCCACATGCTTGGCGCGACCGGCGCGATGGAGTTTCTGATCGCCATCGATGCCTTGAACGCGCAAACCGCTCCGCCCATTCTCGGCTATCTGGGTCCCGATTCGGAATGCGACCTGCCATTGGTGCTGGCGCCCGAAGCCATCGCCTGCGAGGCCGCGGTTTCGGCATCTTTCGCGTTCGGCGGACTGAATTGCGTGCTGGTCGCAAAGCGCAATCGACGGTAGCGGCCCGATTGCTGGGTTCGAATTTGTATGGTGAAGTGAGGCATGGATCTAGAACAAGAATTGCGCGCTATCCTGAAGACGAAGCTTTCCCCCGGCGCCGAAATCGATTTGAACACCAAACTTGCCGATGCCGGTCTCGACAGTCTGGACGTCGTGGAGATCGCCTTCGATGTCGAAGACAAGTTCCGCATCCAGCTTCCCCCGAGGGCGGGCCAGATTACCGATGTGACATTCTTGGATTTTTACCGGCTGGTGGAGGAGAGGATCGCCGCCAAAGCCGCAGAGGCCACCTAGGCGAGCCCTCGCGTTCAGGCGCTGTTCATTTGGCGCACGCTTTCCTTCACCCTGCCGATACCATGAGGGCGTATGTTGACCGAAGCGTTCATCAACAAAATCGCGACGGCCGTTCCGCCTTACGATGTGCATCGGCGCTTCATCGATTTCGGCCGCTCGCTCTTGGTGAATGACGAGCGCCGCTCCGCTTTGTTCGACCGGATGGTGGAGCGGGCGGAGATCGAGCACCGGTTTTCCTATCTCTCGCCGACATTGGAAGCCGACCGGGGCGGCATGCCTGCGACCGAATTTTACACGCTCCCGAAATTTCCCACCACTGGCGCGCGGATGAAGCTGTTCGAGCAGCAGGCGCCGATGCTGGCCGAAGCCGCCATCGCCAAACTCGATCTCGGCGAAGACCGCAGGCGCCTTACGCATATCCTTATTTCCTGCTGCACGGGATTTTCCGCGCCGGGTCTCGATTTGGAGATCATGGCGCGGTGCGGGCTGCCGGGTTCGATGGAGCGCAGTATCATCGGCTTCATGGGCTGCTATGCCGCGATGAACACGTTGAAACTGGCACGCCACATCGTGCGCTCGGAACCCGCCGCCCGCGTGCTGGTGCTGAACCTGGAATTGTGCAGCTTGCATTTGAAGGAAAGCGCAACGCTTGACGAGATTCTGTCCTTCCTGATTTTCGGCGATGGCTGCGCGGCCTCGATCGTTTCCTCCGAACCTGTGGGATTGGCGCTCGACAGCTTCCGCGCCGTGCTGGTGCCGGAAACGGCGGATCTGATCACCTGGAACATCGGCGATTTCGGATTCGACATGGTCCTTTCGGGGCAGGTCCCCGGTGCAATTCAGGAGGCGCTGCGCACCGGAGCCGATGAGATTCTCGCCGGGGCGCCGGTCAGCGCCATCGATTTGTGGGCAGTGCATCCCGGCGGGCGCTCGGTTCTGGATGCCGTGGAACGCGCCTTCGATCTTCGCGGAACGGCCCTCTCGGCATCGCGGAATATTCTGCGCCGCTTCGGCAACATGTCCTCGGCCACCGTGATGTTCGTGCTCCAATCCATGCTGCGCGCGAGCGCAGGAACGCGGGGCTGTGCGATGTCCTTTGGGCCGGGCCTGATCGCGGAGACCATGCTGTTCCACGGCACGGGCTAATTCGCGGTTCAAGAGACGATGATCCTGACCCGCAGCGTCGAACCCGAATGGCTGGACGAATTGCCGCCCGACGATTCCCGCGCCATGCGTTCGCGCCGCGATTTGAAGCGGATCAACGCCTGGATGCTGCAAACCCGCATCATGGCGCGCCTGCTCGTGCGATACCGAAGCGCGCCGCCCAAACGCATCATCGAACTGGGTTCGGGCGATGGCACATTCATGCTGAGCGTGGCGCGGCGCCTTGCCTCCCGCTGGCCGGGCGTGACGCTGACATTCCTCGATCGCCAGGACATCGTCAGCAACGCCACCCGAGAAGCCCTTCACCAACTCGGATGGGACACACAATCGATCACCGCGGACGTGTTCGACTTTCTGCCGAGCCAGAAATCCGCCGCCGCCGATGTGATCACCGCCAATTTGTTCTTGCATCATTTTTCGCAGCAACAATTGTCGCGGCTGTTCGCCTGTGCCGCGGAGGCCGCGCCTTTGTTCGTCGCCTGTGAACCGCGACGGTCATCCTTCGCGCTGGCCGGCAGCCACATGCTGTTTGCCATTGGCTGCAACGATGTTTCGCGTCACGATGCGGTGGTAAGCGTGCGCGCCGGATTTGCCGGACGCGAACTTTCCGGACTTTGGCCGCGCGCGCGCGACTGGCGCTTCGATGAACATGGGGCTTTGCCGTTCACGCATTGCTTCGTTGCCCGCCGGAACGAAACCGAGGGCGCCCATGTATGACGCTCTCATCGTCGGAGCCGGTCCCGCTGGATCGACGGCGGCGCG
Organism: Micropepsaceae bacterium; assembly: GCA_036264295.1. Lineage (GTDB taxonomy): Bacteria > Pseudomonadota > Alphaproteobacteria > Micropepsales > Micropepsaceae > CAIYRG01. Next base: position 8,197 of record DATARE010000241.1, read on the forward strand.
GCTGCTGGCGCAGGCGGGGTGGTCGGTGCTCGTGGTGGAGAAAAGCGCCTTTCCGCGCCGCAAGGTGTGCGGCGAGTTCATTTCGGCCACCAGCCTGCCGCTGCTCTATGATCATGGCGTGCGCGACGGATTCCTCGCGCAGGCCGGGCCCGAGGTGCGCCGCGTCGGCCTGTTCGCCCGCGATGCGGTCCTGGATTCCGCCATGCCATTGGCCGCCAAATCCATTGCCGGCTGGGGCCGGGCGCTGGGCCGGGATCATCTGGACCTGATGCTTATCGAGGCGGCCGCGAAAGCGGGTGCGGAAATCCGGCAGCCTTGGAAGCTCACCGGCTTGGCGCGTTGCGCCGGCGGATTTGTTTGCAGGATCGTCGCGGCGGATCGGCAGCAGGAACACCGCGCCCGCATCGTAATCGCCGCCAACGGCTCATGGGAGCGCGCTCCCTGGATGCCGGCCGTGCCGAGCCACAGACGATCGGATTTGCTCGCCTTCAAGGCCCATTTTCAGGGCAGTGCATTGGCGCGCGATCTGATGCCGCTGCTGGTTTTTCCCGGCGGCTATGGCGGCATGGTGCATAGCGATGGCGGGCGCGTCAGCCTGTCCTGCTGCATTCGCCGCGATGCGCTGGAATCGTGCCGCCGGGCCTATCCCGGTTTGCCCGCGGGCGAAGCGGTGCTTCAGCACATCATCCACACCTCCGACGGGGTTCGGGATACCCTGCGGCCCGCGCGCCTCGACGGCGCATGGCTGTCGGCCGGACCGATCCGCCCCGGCATTCGCCCGCGCTACCGCGATGGCATGTTCTTCATCGGCAATGCCGCGGGCGAGGCCCATCCCATCATCGCCGAAGGCATCAGCATGGCGATGCAATCGGCCTGGCTGCTGTCGCAACGTCTCATTGAGGGACGGGGAAATCTCGCGGATGCAGGCCGCCTTTATGCCAGGGATTGGCACAACGCCTTTGCCACGCGCATTCGCGCCGCTGCTGCGTTTGCCCATCTCGCAATGTGGCCCGGTGCGGCCCGCGTTCTGCCCCTCGTCAAGCGCTTCCCGGAAATCTTGACCTGGGGCGCGCGTCTGAGCGGAAAGACGACCCAGCTCGTGCAATGATGGCGCGTCTTGGCGAAAATCCTTTCATGGGTACGGGGAGCATGAGCCGTGGTTGAAGACGGCGCTTGGGAATTCTGGATCGACCGGGGCGGCACCTTCACCGATATTGTCGGCCGCCGCCCCGATGGGGCGCTGGTTACCGATAAGCTGCTCTCGGAAAATCCCGAACATTACGAGGATGCGGCCATCGCCGGCATTCAGGCTTTGATGGCGCGCCATGGCGAGGCGCCCATCGCAGCGGTGAAAATGGGCACCACCATCGCCACCAATGCGCTGCTGGAGCGCAAAGGCGAGCCCACGATCCTCGCCATCACCAAGGGCCACAAAGATGCGCTGAGGATCGGATATCAAAGCCGCCCCCTTCTGTTCGCGCGCCACATCGTGCTGCCCGAGCCGCTCTATTCCCGTGTCGTGGAGATCGGCGAGCGCGTCACCGCCGAAGGCGATGTCCTCACCCCGCTCGATGAAGCCGCAGCGCGGCGCGATTTTGGGGCTGCCTTCGCGGACGGCTTCCGCGCCCTCGCCATTCTTCTGATGCATGGCTATCGCCATACGGCGCATGAAAGACGGCTGGCGGAGATCGCACGCGAAATCGGCTTCCCGCAAATTTCGGTCAGCCACGAGATCGGCGCGCTCATCAAGCTGGTGCCGCGCGGCGATACCAGCGTGGCCGATGCCTATCTGTCGCCGCTGCTGAAACGCTATGTCGGACATGTGCGCGACAGGCTCGCAGACAAGACGCGGTTGTTCTTTATGCAATCCTCCGGCGGTTTGGTGGAGGCGGGAGCGTTTCGCGGCAAGGATGCGGTGCTGTCCGGCCCCGCGGGCGGCATTATCGGCATGGCAAAAGTTGCCAAAGCCGCCGGCTTCGAAAAAGCCATCGGCTTCGACATGGGCGGCACCTCCACGGATGTTTCCCATTATGACGGGGTTTACGAGCGCTCGCGCGGCACCATGATCGCGGGTGTGCGGCTGCACACGCCGATGCTGGACATCCACACGGTAGCGGCGGGCGGCGGCTCCATTTGCCGCTTCGATGGCATGCGTCTGCGGGTTGGGCCGGAATCGGCCGGTGCGATTCCGGGACCTGCCTGCTATGGGCGAGGCGGACCGCTGACGGTGACGGACTGCAATTTGATGCTCGGCAAATTGCAGCCGGAATTCTTTCCCCGCATCTTCGGTCCCCATGGCGATGCGCCGTTAAATCGCGCCATCGTGGCGGAGAAATTCGCCTCGCTCGCGGCGGAAATTTCGGCGGCGACGGGCAAACCACATGGGGCGGAGGACATCGCCGAAGGGTTCCTGCGCATCGCCGTAGCCAACATGGCCAAGGCCATCAAGCAGATTTCCATCGAGCGCGGACATGATGTGACGCAATATACGCTGGTCGCGTTTGGCGGCGCCGCCGGGCAGCACGCCTGTTTGGTTGCCGATGCGCTCGGCATGAAGCGGGTGATGCTGCACCCTTTGGCGGGCGTGTTGTCGGCCTATGGCATTGGGCTTGCCGAGCTGCAGGCTGTCCGTGAGCGGACGATCAATGTGGTGCTGGACGATGCCGAATCCGCGCTGTCGGACGCTGCCGATTCGCTTGGCGCCGCCGCCCACGCCGCGCTGATCGCCCAAGGCGCAAAACCGGCCTCCATTGTCTGCACGCCGCACGCTGAGCTGCGTTATGATGGCGTCGATGCCACGCTCACCGTCCCGCTTGCGTCGATTCCAGACATGCGCGCAGGCTTTGAAGCCGAGCACCGCCGGCGCTTCGGCTTTATCAGTAGCGGCAAATCCCTGATCGTCGAAAGCCTGTCCATCGAAGCGGTGGAAATTTTGCCGGCGTGCGAGCAGACCCCGCCGTCGCCCGGCGCGCCGGCCGTTGATCCCCTGTTGGGGCAGGTTCGCGCCCGCATGGGCGGGGAGGAGAACGACACGCCCGTCTACGATCGCGACGGGCTGGCACCGGGTGCAACGATTACCGGTCCCGCAATCGTCAAGGAAGCGACCGCGACAACCATTGTCGAACCCGGCTGGCAGGCGCGTATGGATCGCATGGGCAATCTCATTCTGGAACGCGCGCAAGCATTGCCGGTGCGCCATGCGGTGGGCACGACGGCCGATCCGGTGATGCTCGAACTGTTCAACAATCTCTTCATGGCGGTGGCCGAAGAGATGGGCTTGTCGCTGCAGAACACCGCCTCGTCGGTGAATATCAAGGAGCGGCTGGATTTTTCCTGCGCCCTGTTCGATTCGCACGGCGCGCTGATTGCCAATGCGCCGCATATTCCGGTTCACCTCGGCTCGATGAGCGATTCCGTGCGCGCCATCATCGCCGCCCGTGGCGCTGCGAAGGATGGCCGCGGCATCCGGGAGGGCGATGTCTATGTGCTGAACGCGCCGTTTGCGGGCGGTTCCCATCTTCCCGATGTGACGGTGATCATGCCGGTGTTCGATGACGGCGCTATTGTCGCGTTCGTCGCCGCGCGCGGCCATCACGCCGATATTGGCGGCATCAGCCCAGGCTCCATGCCGCCTTTCAGCCGCACGGTGGAAGAGGAGGGCGTGCTTTTGGACAATGTCCTTCTCGTCGATGAGGGGCGGTTTTGCGAAACCGAAATGCGCGCGCTGCTTTCCTCGGGTCCTTATCCGGCGCGCAACCCTGACACCAATATCGCCGACCTCAAGGCCCAGATCGCATCTTGCGTCAAAGGCGGCGCGGAGTTTCGCGTCCTTATCGCCCATTATGGCGGCGCGGCGGTGAACGCCTATATGCGCCATGTGCAGGACAATGCAGCGGAATGCGTGCGGCGCGTGATCGATACGCTCGCCGATGGCGCGTTCGCCTGCGAGATGGACAATGGCGCCATCATCCGCGTCGCGATTGCGGTGGACCGCCCGGCCCGGACGGCGCGTATCGATTTCACCGGCACCAGCGCGCAGCGAGACGATAATTTCAACGCGCCTTTGACGGTGTGCCGCGCGGCGGTGCTCTATGTCTTTCGCACCCTCGTCGCCGATGAGATTCCACTGAACCAGGGTTGCTTCACGCCCCTGGAACTCGTCGTGCCGGAAGGCTGTCTGCTCAATCCGCGCTATCCTGCCGCCGTGGTCGCGGGCAATGTGGAGACCAGTCAGGCCATAACCGATGCGCTGTATGGTGCGCTTGGTGTGCAGGCGGCGGCCCAGGGCACGATGAACAATTTCACCTTCTGTGATGGCACCCATCAATATTACGAGACCATCTGCGGCGGGTCGGGCGCCGGTCCGGATTACGACGGCACCAGCGCGGTCCACACCCATATGACAAATACGCGGCTCACGGACCCTGAGATTCTGGAATCGCGGTTTCCGGTGTTGCTCCAGGAATTCGCAATCCGTGAAGGCTCGGGCGGTCGTGGCAAATTCCATGGCGGCGACGGCGTGGTGCGGCGCATCGCGTTTCGCACAGCCATGATCGCATCCATCCTGTCCAACCGGCGGCGCATTGCCCCGTTCGGACTCGCGGGCGGAGAAGCGGCATTGCCCGGCCGCAACCGGATCATTCGCGCGGACGGCAGCGTGGAAGATTTGGGCGCGGCGGGATCGGTGACGATGGGGGCGGGAGATGTCTTCGCCATCGAAACGCCGGGTGGCGGCGGCTTTGGCCCGCGCGACGCGCGCACCTGATGTCCCACGCGCTGCCGCTTTTGGGCGTTGCCGTCGTGGTGCTGGGCTTCCTCGCGCGCATCAATCCGCTGCTGGTGGTGATGGCGGCGGCCATCGTCAGCGGTCTTGCGGGCGGTCTGGATTTCGTAGGCGTCATGTCCGCCTTCGGAAAAGCCTTCAACGACAATCGTTATGTCAGCGTAACCTGGCTCGTGCTGCCGGTCATCGGTGCACTCGAACGCGCCGGCCTTCAAGAACGGGCGCGCGATCTGATCGTGAAAATCCGCGCGGCGAGTGTGTTTTCGATTCTCTGTCTTTACATGCTCATCCGTCAGGTCGCGGTCGCGATCGGACTCACCTCGCTGGGCGGGCAGGCGACCATGGTGCGCCCGCTGATCGTACCGATGGCCGAAGCGGCGGGCGAAGCGCGGCTGGGCGCGCTTTCCGAACACAGCCATGACGACATTCGCGCGCAAGCCGCGGCGGCGGAAAATATTGGCCTCTTTTTCGGCGAAGACATCTTTATCGCTTTGGGTTCGATCCTTCTCATCAAGGGATTTCTCCAGCAGAACGGCATCCTTGTCGAACCCCTGCAATTGTCGCTATGGGCGATACCGACGGCGATACTGTCTTTCATCGTCCATGCGGTGCGCCTGTTTTTGTTCGACCGGCGTCTGGCGCGGCAGGCCAAAGCGCAAGCCAAGGAAGCGCGCGCATGATCGGGCTTCCTGTCGTCTATGTGTTTGCCGGGCTGGTATTTGCCGCGATGGCGATTCTCAGCGCGCGCGATAGCGCCAATGCCAAACGCTGGGCCAATGCCGCGTTCTGGGGCCTCTTTTCGCTCAGCTTTCTGGCCGGCAATTTGCTGGGCGATTTCGGCAATGGGGTGCTGGTGCTGGCCATGGTTCTGATCGCCGGGACGATGGGGTTGGGGCTTGGCCGCAGCTCCAGCACCAGCCCCGAACAACGCCAGGCCTTGTCGCGCCGCTTCGGCAATCGCCTGTTTGTCCCGGCGCTCGTCATTCCCGCTGTGACGCTGGCGGGCTCTTTGACCCTGAAGAACGTTCCCCTGTTCGATCCCGCGCAAGTGACATTGGTCTCGCTCGCCATCGGCGTCTTGCTCGCGCTGTTCCTTGCACGGATCATGCTGCACCAGCCGGTGCTGGCCGCGTTCCAGGAAGGGCGCAAGCTGATGGACCTGCTCGGCTGGGCGTCGTTGCTGCCGCAAATGCTGGCCGCGCTCGGCGCCGTCTTTGCGCTTGCTGGTGTCGGGCAAGCGGTGGGCGGCATCGCAATGGCGGCGATACCGGATGACAACCCGTTTGCGGCGGTTGCGGCCTATACGATTGGCATGGCGCTGTTTACCGCGATCATGGGCAATGCCTTTGCCGCTTTTCCGGTGATGACGGCGGGTATCGGCCTGCCGCTGATCGTTGGCAAATTCGGCGGCGATCCGGCGATCATGAGTGCCATCGGGATGCTGTCGGGATTCTGCGGCACGCTGACCACGCCGATGGCGGCAAATTTCAATCTGGTGCCTGCGGCATTGCTGGGCTTGAAGGATCGCTACGCCGTCATAAAGGCGCAAATCCCGACGGCGCTTCTGGTGCTCGCCGGCAATACGGTGCTGATGTATGCGCTTGTCTTCCGCCATTGAGCCTCTGCCGGTGCTGGATGCGCCGACGGCATCGCGTTTCGCGCGCATCGCGCTCGGCCATGTCACCCGCGAATATCCCAACCGGCTAGACCACACGCTTGAAAGTGCGGCCGACCTGCAATCGCCGCGCGTGTTGCATCCTATCTTTTATGGCAGTTTCGATTGGCATTCCTGCGTGCATTCCTATTGGTTGCTGGCGAGCTTGTATCGGCTGGATCCGGAAATGCCGGAAGCCGCAGCCATTCGCACGCTGTTCAAAACCGCATTCGCGAAGAAAAATATCGCCGGCGAATGCGCCTATCTGAAACGCGAATCCGCAGGCCTGTTCGAGCGGCCCTATGGCTGGGCCTGGTTGCTGATGTTGCAGGCGGAACTTCTGCGTCACCAAACCCCCGAAGGCCACAAATGGGCGTCGTGCTTGCAGCCGCTTTCAGCACTGTTCGTGGCGCGCTTCGGTGCGTATCTGCCCAAGGCCACCTATCCCAATCGCGCCGGCACGCATGGCAACAGCGCCTTCGCGCTGGCTCTTGCGCTGGAATATGCCCGCACCGCAAAGGATGAGCCGCTGGCGCAGATGCTCGCTGTCTCAGCCCGCCGCTGGTTTGGAAAGGATTCCGATTGCCAGGCCTGGGAACCGAGCGGCGAGGATTTCCTCTCCCCCGCTTTGATGGAAGCCGAATGCATGCGGCGCGTGCTGAACTCCCGCGCGTTCCGCATCTGGTTCCAGCACTTCCTGCCGCGAATGGAAACGCGGCGGCCGGCAAGCTTGTTCACGCCTGCAAAGGTGAGTGATCGTGCCGATGGACGGATCGTGCATCTGGACGGTTTGAATCTCAGCCGGGCTTGGTGCTGGCGCGGCATCGCGCAACAATTTCCGCAGGGCGATCCGTTGGCACAGATCGCCGCAAAGGCGGCGCACCGGCACTTCGTCTCCGCCGCAGAAACCGTCACCGGTCATTATATGGGCGAGCATTGGCTCGCGAGCTTCGCGCTGTTGGCGCTGCGGCCCGAACCGCCTTAAGTGCCCACGATCGCGCGCACGATGAAGAACAGGATCGACGGCGCCACCAGACAGCCGATGCCCGTGTGGAATGTCGCCGTCAGCGCACCATAGGGAACCAGTCTCGGATCGGTCGCGGCGAGCCCGCCGGTAACGCCGCTGACGGTGCCCATCAGGCCGCCGAACGCCATGGCGGAACGCGGGCTGTCCAACCCGATGGCCTTCGCGACAAAGGGCGTTCCGGTCATCACCAGCACCGCTTTGAAGACGCCCGTCGCGATAGACAGCGCCATCACCGGTGAACTCGCCCCCAAGGCCGAACCTGTCACCGGACCGACAATATAGGTGACCGCACCGGCCCCGATGGTGGTCATCGAGACCGCATCGGAATAGCCGAAGGAAACCGCCACGATGGCGCCGACGATAAAGGGCAGAACGGTGCCCAGTGTCAGCGCCACGGCGCCGAGCAGCCCGGCTTTCTTCGCCTCGTTCACGTCGACTTCGAAGGCCGTCGCCACGATGGCGAAATCGCGGATCATCGCGCCGCCCATAAGGCCGAGCCCCGCGAAAATGGGAATGTCGGCAAGACCGTTTTTGCCGCCGGTGGCGATGCCGCCGAAATAGGCCAAAACGAGCCCGAGGATGATCGCAATCGCCGAACCGTGGACGCGCCCAAACGTCAGATATTTGGAAACCATATAGGACAGCCACATCACGCCGCCGACGCTGGCGAAGGCGACGATCAGGCCGTGCTCTTCGGCCAGGCGTTTCAGCATCTCGCCCATCTGCCGCTCCTATTCCGCCGCGCCGGACAGCACGCGGGCCGCATGGGCCTCGGCTGCGCGGTCGGTGATTTCGGGCTCGCGGGTCAGGCGGATCAGCAGCGCGGTTGCGGCCAGGCACACGATCACCGCGCCAGCGCCAGCGATCAGCACCACCGGCCCGCCGCGCACGGCGGCCACCACGTTCTGGATCGAGGCCATCGCGACCACAATCGGGATATAGAGCGCGGCCCAGAATTCGATGCCGAGCTTCAGACCATGGGTCAGCTTGCCGCGGCCCATCAGCCAGACGCGCGCAGCGATCAGCATGATCATGGCGATACCGACCCCGCCGACATTGGTCTTGGCACCCAGCGCCACACCCAGAATATCGCCGAGAAAGGTCCCCAGCAGGGTGCAGATCGCCAAGAGGGCAACACCGAAGATGGTCATGGATACGCTCTCCCCTCGATGTTCCTCTGGCCGGGTTCGGGAACTCTCGCCCCAGAAGCTACAGGCAGGCCCGAAGCCTAGTCAATTTGCCCACGAAGCGTGATAGGAGGTTCCGCCAACGATACTGGCGGAATTTGCGGGGCGATTGGTGATGAATTCTGAGGCCGATTCCAGCGCCTTGCCGCTTGCCGGGCTGATCGTGGCCGAATTCTGCAACGTGGCCGCGGGTCCCTATTGCGGCATGCTGCTGGCCGATATGGGCGCCGATGTCATCAAGATCGAGCCGCCCAGCGGAGACATGCTGCGCGCCTGGCCGCCTCATACCGACGGCTTCAGCGAAAATTTCGCTTCCCTCAATCGCGGCAAGCGCTCGATTGCCCTGGACCTGAAAAACCCGGACGACCGCGACATTGCCTTCGCCATCATGCGCAAATCCGACGTGGTGCTGGAAAACAATCGTCCCGGCGCCATGGAGCGGTTGGGATTGGGGTGGTCGCGCATCCATGCCGCCCATCGCACGCTCGTCTATTGCTCCATCTCCGCCTACGGACAAACCGGGCCGCGTGCCGGCGAGGGCGGCTTCGATGTCACCATGCAGGCGGCATCTGGCGTGATGAGCATCACGGGCGAGCCCGGAGGGGCGCCGGTTAAATGCGGCGTGCCGGTTGCCGATTTCACCGCCGGGCTGTACGGGGCCTTTGCTGTCGCTGCGGCGATTGCGCGGGTGCGGGCCGGCGGCGAAGGCGTTCACATCGACGTGCCGATGCTGGGCACGACGCTCGCCATCGGCGCGCTGCAGACGAGCGAATATTTCGGCACCGGCAAAGACCCGAAAGCGCTGGGTTCGGCGCATCCGCGCAATGCGCCCTATCAGGCCTATCCGGCGCGCGACCGCTATTTCGTGATCGCGGCAGGCAATGACAAATTATGGGCCAGCGTCTGTGAGATTGTCGGCAAGCCCGAACTCGTGGCCGACCCGCGCTTCGTGTCCGTGCGCGCGCGGGCCACGAACCAGACCGAGCTTGCGGAGATTTTGAGCGCGATTTTCATCACCCGCGACGCCGCGCATTGGCTTGGTGCATTCGCCCGTGCCGGCGTGCCGGCGAGCCTCATCAACACCTATTCGGAAAGCGTCGCCGACCCGCAGGTTCAGGCCAATGGCTGGGTGCAGCCGCTCACATTGCCCGGGGGCGCCGTCACGCGCACGTTTGCCTCTCCCATCGGTATGGACGGAAAATGCGCACCCATCCGCAAAGCTCCGCCACAACTCGACGAAGACCGCGCCGCGATTCTCGCCATGATCGGACGCTGAATCAGAACCGCAGCGTGTGTGTCACGCGGATCGAGCCCTGGGTCGTCTTGGGGCGGAATTGCGATCCCGGAATCAGCGCGGATTGCCCGAGGGCAACCAGCACATCGCTGCCCGGCAGGAATTCCCAACGATAGCGCGCCAGGAAGCCGAAGCTTTCGCTGATATTGTCATACTGCGCCTGAACGCCGATCTGCATGTCGGGCGTGAAATTGACGATGCTGTTCAGCGACATCACATGGATATCGACGCTGCCGGCGGGCAGGCGGATGAAATTGGGATCGTAGATCGCCTGCAGCTCGTAATATTGGTTAGGCCGGTAATCGAGCTGGAAATGCCCCTGCACGGCGCTGCCGTCGTAATAGCTGCAACAGGTGATCTCGCTCAACAGCGCCAGCGGTTTGGCGACCGATGTCTGCCAATGCCCGAACAGGTTCGTCCAATTGTAATCGCCTGTCGGCACGGCGCGGTTGCGCGGCGCGACGAAGGGCTCGGACAAATGCTCGAAGGAATTGATGATTTCGAAGGACACATCCTGGTCCGAAGTGGTCAGCACCTCGGATCCGATCTGGCTTTGGCGCGATTCCAGCCGGCCGTGCAGATCGGTGAAGAATTGATGCCGGCTCGTCACGCTGAAGGTGCGCAGCAGGGAGTTGCGATAGCGCGCGAGATAGCCCCCGCTGGCGTCGTAAAGCCGGACGGCGTGCCGGTTCACGAAACCGAGCGCAGGCGCGAAGGCTTCGCCGACGCTCTTGTATGAGAGATCGCCGAAATAAGGCTCATTGGGATAGTTGAGCGAGACGCCGTAGGAATCGTCGTCACCCACGGCGCTGGAAAAACTGCGCTGGTAATAGACATCGGCCTGCGCCACATCGCCATGAAACGTGGAGGTGTCGCGATATTGAAAATCCGCGCCCGCGACGGAATTGCGGGTCAAGCCCGTGGGATCGCCATTGGTGAGGATAAAGCCGACCGTGGATTGGGAGAACACCGGGTGGGTGACGCGCACCACGGACAGGGTCTGGCCCGGTGCATTCGCCGTGCTGTCGGTTTCCACGCTCAAGGCGCCGATGGTGAAGCCATTATATTCGCCGGAGAGTTTCGCCCCCGCAACCAGGCTTACCGGCTGGCCGCGCACCAATCCGATATTGCGCGTGAAGAACGGGCGTCCATTGTTGCTGTCCTTGTCGTCCGGGTCGCGCCGGAACAGGCGGCCGCCAAATTCGAACGAGGCGGCATCCTGAAGAAAGAAGCTCCGCGTCTCCGGCAGGAACAGCGAGAAGCGCGTGGTGTTCACCTGTCTGATGTCGAGCGGCGCGTCGGAAAAATCCGGATTGACGGTCAGCGTGCCGGTGAGCGAGGGCGTGATGTGATAGAACGCGTTGCCGCCCATGGTGGCGCTCAACCCGGCGCCTTTCTCGTTCGTGCTCCAATCGTGCTTGGCGCGGAACGCCACATAGGGCTGGAGATCGAGCCCGAGCCCGCTGTCGATATCGTGGATGCCGGTGAGCGTCGCGCCTTCCGAAACGTCCACGCCGGGAAGCGCGGGGTTGGTGGCGCCCCAGCGATCGTTCTCGTTCTTGCGCCGGATGGTCCGGGCGAACACGAAGCCCCAATCGCTGCCGTCCGAGGGGTAGGAAATGCTGCGGAAGGGAATTACGACCTCGCCCACCCAGCCATCCGCGACGACATGGGCGCGCGCTTCCCAGATGGCGTTCCATTGCGTGATTTCGATGGTGTTGTTCAGGCGCAATCCGTCGAGCCGCCCCCCCGATGGCGAGACCTGGAACACATACGCGTTGCGGCGCGTCTTGCCGGGATCGATGATCAGGTTGAAATTGTCGCTGGAGTTGAGCGCGCCGTCATAGGACATGGCGCGCACGACGATGCGGTCCGGCTCGCTGTCATAGGCATAGACGCTGAAATAGAGATTGTTTTCGTCGTACATCACGCGCAGCACCGTGCGCTCGGTCGGCTCGGCGAGATAATCCGGCTGCCGCTGTTTCAGATTGTCGATGATTGTGGCCTTCGCCCAGACAGGATCGGACAGGTCGCCGTCGATTTTCGGCGCCTCCGATGCATCGATCCGCGCGACATTGGCAATCAATTCCCGCTCGCTCGACATGACGCGCGCGGGTTCTTGCGCGCCGGCGCAACCGATGGCCGCCAGCCACGCAAAACACGCCCATGCAACCGCTCGCAGGAGCGAAAAGGGAAAAATGCCCCGCACGAACTTTAAGGAAGGAAATGTGTCAAAGGACGAGACCAATAGGATTGGTCGCTATTAACATCAAATTCCTGTAAAATCCAACTGCTATCTGCTGCCCCGGGCCTAAGGCTGGTTTGTGCTAAGAATGCGTGTCCGTTCCCGCAAATCATTGCCCGCCCCATGAGGACGCCATGACGCATTCCCGATTCGCCGCGTCGCCATCGCTTTTCGCCGCTACCAGTGCCCTTGCCATCGCCGCGTTTGCGGCTCCTGTGAACGCCGCCGAGACGACTGGTGCCGCCATCTACGGAAAATATTGCGCCTCCTGCCATGACCAGGTGGGCCCTCGCATTCCGCAACGCTCCGCGCTGACGCAGATGTCGCCGGGCCGCATCCTCAGGACGCTCGATTTCGGCGCGATGATGAGCATCGCTTATCCCATCAAACGCGAAGACCGCGAGGCCGTGGCGAAATTCCTTGGCACCGGCGCGGATGAAGCGCCGCCGCCGCAAAGCGCCTTCTGCAAACAGGACCGGCCGGTCATGTCGGGCGCCGCGAAGGACAGCTGGACCGGCTGGTCGCCGCAAGCCGAGAACACGCGATTCCAGACCGCCGACAATGCGGGTCTGAAGGCCGCCGATATTCCGAAGCTGGAACTGAAATGGGCCTATGGCTTTGCCGGCGACGTGACCGCGTTCGGCGCGCCGGCCATTCTCAACGGCACGCTGTTCACGGGCAGTGCTGGCGGCACTGTGCAGGCCCTCGATGCGAAGAGCGGCTGCATCCATTGGCTGTATCAGGCGAACGGCCCGGTGCGCAGCGGCATCGCCGTCGCAAAAGATGGCGCACAGACCACCCTTGTCTTCAGCGATCAGAACGGCTGGGTGCATGGGCTCGATGCCAAATCCGGCAAGCAGCTCTGGCGCAAGCGTCCCGAAGAGCACGAGGCCACGCGCCTCACGGGGACGCCGGCCGAATATCAAGGCATTATCTTCGTGCCCGCGGCGTCCTGGGA
>DATARE010000268.1:0-2937 GCA_036264295.1 Micropepsaceae bacterium
AAGGGCACCGACATCGGCATCAATGTCTTCATCGATCGCGCGCTTGGCGGAGCGTGGGGCAAGGGCGACCGCCTCTATATGCAAGGGCCGTGGAAGCCGGGCGTGCCGAGTCAGGGCTATCAATTGCCGCTCACACCGGCACAGCTCTATCGCGCCGGCATCGAGGCGACCAATGCGCATTGCGCCAAGACCTATGGCAAGCCGTTCGACAGGCTGGACGAAAAACAGAGGGAAGAGGTGCTCGTCGGCCTCTCCACCGCCAAAATCACTTTCGACAACGGCCTGCCGGTCCGCGCGTTCTGGACCACGGTCTATCAGAGCGTGATGGAAGGCATGTTCTCCGACCCGATCTATGGTGGCAATCGCAACAAAGCGGGCTGGCGTCTGATCGGCTTTCCCGGCGTCATCGCCGTGCACCGCGAGGACATCGTGAAATATCGCGATAAGGAATTTCCCGCCGCGCCGCTCGGCATCGCGGATCTGAGCTGAGGGGGGCGAGATGGTCACGAAACTGAAGGACGTCGATGTCGTCGTCATCGGCCTAGGCTGGACCGGAGGCATACTCTCCAAGGAATTGGCGGAAGCCGGTTTGAAGGTGGTCGCGCTCGAGCGTGGCGCGGCGCGCGACACCAGCAAGGACTATTCGCTGCCCAGCATCCGCGATGAGCTGCGCTATGTGACGCGACACGATCTGATGATGAATACGGCGCGCGACACGCTCACGATCCGCAACAATCCTTCGCAGGAAGCGCTGCCCATGCGGCGCCTGGGTTCGTTCCTGCCCGGCGACGTTGTCGGCGGTTCCGGCGTGCATTGGAGCGGCCACACTTGGCGTTGGACCGACATGGAATTCAAGATCCGCTCCATGTACGAGGAGCGCTACGGCAAGAATTTCATCCCCGCCGACATGACGATCCAGGATTGGGGCATCACCTATGCCGAGCTTGAGCCCTATTACGAGAGGTTTGAGCGGCAAGCGGCGGTTTCGGGCAAAGCAGGGAATCTGCGCGGCCAGATTCAGGCGGGTGGCAACCGCTTCGAAGCACCGCGCGCCAACGAGTATGCCCTTCCGGCGCTGACGCCGATTCTCTCCAGCGAAGTATTCGGCGAAGCCGCGAAAAATCTCGGCTATCACCCGTTCCCGCGGCCGTCGGCGAACGCATCGCAAGCCTACACCAATCCGGATGGGGCGAAGTTCGGCGCCTGCCAATATTGCGGCTATTGCCAGCGCTTCGGCTGCGAGGCGAATGCGAAAGGCAGCCCGCATGTGGCCGTTATCCCCATCGCCATGAAGAATCCGAACTTCGAGCTGCGCACCCATTCCTGGGTGACAAAGATCATCAAGGATTCGGATGGCAAGCGCGTCACCGGCGTCTCCTATACCAACATCCTGAACGGCGAGGAGTTCGAGCAGCCGGCGGGCATGGTCATGTTGACCGCTTATGCCATCAACAATGTGCAGCTGATGCTGCTCTCAGGCATTGGCCAACCCTATGACCCCGTGACCCAGACGGGCGTCATCGGCAAGAACTATTGTTACCAGACAGGCGCGGGCGCCCGGCTCTTCTTCGAAGGGCGGCATTTCAATCCGTTCATGAATGCGGGCGGATCGAATATCTCCATCGACGACTTCAACACCAATTGGGATTTCGACCGCGGTCCGCATGATTTCATCGGCGGGATCACCATCGGGGCCGGATTCAACACCGATCTTCCCATCGGCTACCGGCCGGTGCCGGCCGGCACGCCGCAATGGGGCAAGGCGTGGAAGGCGGCGACCAAGAAATATTACCAGGCCGCGATGAATGTCGGCTCCAGCGGCAGCGTCATGGCCAACCGCTACAATTATTTCGATCTCGACCCGACTTACCGCAACGCATTCGGCCAACCCTTGATGCGCATGACCTTCGATTATCAGGAGAATGAGCACAAGCAGGGCCGTTACGCAGCCGAACTCGTCAACACCATCGCGCGGTCGATGAAGCCCACCATCCTGAACGAGGCTTCCGCGCGCACCGATCCTTGGAGCGTGGTGCCCTATCAGAGCACGCACAATACCGGGGGCACGATCATGGGCACCAACCCCAAACAGAGCGCAGTGAACAAATATCTGCAGAGCTGGGATTGCCACAATCTGTTTGTGGTGGGCGCAAACGTGTTCGCGCACAATTCTTCGTACAATCCGACGGGCCCCGTCGGCGCGCTCGCCTATTGGACCGTGGACGCAATCAAGAACCGCTATCTCAAGACGCATGGTCCGTTGGTGCAGGCATGAAGGGGCAATCCATGCGGAGAATGGCATGTTTGTGTGCGGCAGCTTTTATCGCTATGGCGGGCGCAGCGAAAGCCGCCGATGCCGGGCGCGGCGAGAAACTCTTCGTCGAATGCGCGAGCTGTCATTCGATCGAAAAGGGCGTCGACGGCGTGGGGCCAAGTCTGTTTGGCCTATTCCAACGCAAGGCGGGCGAAGTGGCCGATTTCCGCTATTCGCCCGCGCTCAAGCGCAGCGGCATCGCCTGGACGACGCAAACGCTGGACCGCTATCTCGCCGACCCGCAGAAATCGGTGCCGGGCAATCGCATGCCATATTCCGGGATGCCGGACGCTGGCGCGCGCGCCGACCTGATCGCGTATCTGCAGAAGGCGTCGCGCTAAAGCCGCCCGCGCCCGAAAATCTCAGATGCGATAGGGTTCAAGCAATCTCAGTCGCATGCTTTTGGAGACGGCTTCGGCGCGGCTCGAAACGGCGAGCTTGCGCATCAGCGATTCCAGATGGAATTTGACCGTATGCCGCGAGATGCCGAGCTCACGCGCAATCTCCTTGTTGGTCAAGCCGTTTGAGACGGCCGTCAGAACCTCGACTTCGCGGGGCGTGAGAAGCGTTCGTTCGTCCTCTTCGCGAGCGGCTTCGAAGCCGCGGGCAAATTCATCGGCCAT
>DATARE010000273.1:0-4171 GCA_036264295.1 Micropepsaceae bacterium
CGGCAAGAACACCGAAAACGTCGCCACCCAGAGCATGGGCTTCGATCGCAAGAGCTACACACCGCTCTCGCAGATCAACAAATCCAATGTAAAGCGTCTGGTACCGATCTGGAATTCCAGCCTGATGAATGACGAGGGCGAGCTGGCGCAGCCCACCGTCTATAATGGCGTCATGTATGTCATCAATGGCAAGTGGAGCTTTGCCATCGATGTCGACACGGGCAAGCAGATCTGGCGCACGCCGGTGAAGCTCGAATCCGGCGTTACGCGCGTCGCAATCAACCGCGGCGCCGCTACGATTTATAACGGCAAGCTTTTCCGCGTGACGATTGACGATCACATCCTCGCCCTCGACATGAAAACCGGCAAGGAAGTGTGGAATCAGAAATTTGCCGACATTCATGAAGGCTTCTACGCGACCGGAGGACCGATTGTCGCCGATGGCGTGCTGATCTCCGGCGTCGCGGGCGGCGAATCCACCACGCGCGGATTCCTGGATGGCTGGGATCCTGATACCGGGAAGAAATTGTGGCGCACCTACACGATCCCGGCGCCCGGCGAACCCGGCTCGGAGACCTGGCCGAAAGGCGAAGCCTATCTGCAGGGCGGCGGGCCCACCTGGCGTTCCGGGTCCTACGATCCAGAACTGGGCCTGGTCTATTGGGGTGTCGGCAACGCCGAGCCTTACGATCCGCGGCCCCGAGAAGGCCTTGATAGTCTGTATACGAACAGTGTGCTCGCCATTCGCCCAAAAACAGGGGAGATGGTCTGCTATTACCAATACACGCCCAACGATGTGTACGATGTCGATGCCACCGACGAGCAGGTCCTCGCCGATATCCGCGTCAATGGTCAGATGCGCAAGGTGATGATCCAAACCAATAAGAACGGCTTCCTCTATGTGCTGGATCGCACCAATTGCAAACTGATCGCGGCCAATCCCTACACCAAGGTCAATTGGGCGACGCATATCGACATGCAAACCGGCCGGCCCGTGTTGACGGATGTCTACAAGCGCTTCGCCGCCGGCGAAGAAGTGGAAATCTATCCGTCGCGGGGCACCAATGCGGTGCCGGCGGCATTCGATCCGACCACCGGGCTGCTTTATGCCAATCCCTGGAACGTACCGCGCTTGCAGAAGCTTGCCGCTCCCAGGCCCATTAAAATCGGCGATCAATCGACCGGCGTGAACGCGCGGCAACCGGAACAGAAGCCGGGCGAAGCGATGGGCTATTTCGTGGCGCTCGATCCGCTCACGGGAAAGCGCAAATGGGAGGTGCCGCTGATGGATTTGCCGAGTTCGGCCGGCCTGCTCGCCACCGGCGGAGGGCTCCTGTTCACCGGCAAGCTGACCGGCGAATTCCTGGCGCTGGACAAGGACACCGGCCAGACGCTGTGGCAATTCCAGACCGGTTCGAGCGTCAATTCGACGGCCATCACCTATACGCATAAGGGGCGGCAATATGTGACGATTGCCTCCGGGCTCGGCGGCGTACTGGCCACGCGTTATGCCTCTTCCAAAATGCCGACCGGCGGTTCGGTGTGGACGTTCGCGCTGATGCCGTGAATTACCGCGCCGCGGTCGAGAGGCCCTTGAAGATGAATTTCTGCACGCGATAGCCCTGCGACTCGCCGGTGACGATATTGCCCTGCGGGTCGACATCGAGACTGTGCAGATGGAAGAACTCGCCCGCCTTGCGTCCCGGTCCGCCGATATGGCCGATCTCTTCGAGCGAGGTGCGGTCCAGAATCGCGATGCGCTCGTTCGAGCCATCCGCGATGTAGAGGAAGCGTTGATCCGGATCGGCTGACAGACCCACGCCGAACGCCGTGCCGGTCCCCTTCGATTCGCGCTTGATGAATCCTTCTTTCAGGAATTTTCCTTCCAGCGTGAAAGCCTGCACACGGTTGTTGGCGCGGTCGGTGACATAGACGATGCCGTCATTCGAAACTTCGATACCGTGGGGCGTATTGAATTGCGCTGGCCCGGCGCCGGTGGTTTGGCGTGCCTTCGAAGCCTTGTCATCGGGCTTGTTGCCATAGGCGCCCCAATAACGCTTGAACGCGCCGGTATTGGCATCGAACACGATCACGCGGCGATTGCCGTAGCCATCGGCAACGAACACTTCGTTGGTCTTGTCATAGACGGTGATGCCTGCGGGACGGCTGAGATGCGTGGTGTCGTTGGAATCGACGCCCACGCCCTCGCGGCCGATGGCCAGGAGAAACTTTCCGTCCTTGGTGAATTTCAGGACCTCACCATCGCCGTCGCCATTGCCGGTCAGCCAAACATTGTCGTGCCCGTCGATGGCAATGCCATGCTCGCCGCTGCCCGGACGGCCGTCGCCATTCAGGCGCCGTTCGGCCGTACAGGAGGGGCATTCCGCAAAGGCCGAATGCAACCCGCCGCGATTGAACCATTGATACTGGCCCGTCTTGGACGGACCGCCCCAACCCTGCAGATATTTGCCCGCAGCGCTGAATTCAACCACGGGCGGCGCAGGTCCGTAACCATTCTCCGTTGCGTTGCCTTCCTCCAGCGTATGCGGACGATGAAACACCCAGACATTGCCGTGGGAATCGGCGGTTGCGCCGCCAACACCGCCGAGCAACATATGATCGGGCATAGTGGGAAAGTTGGCATCGACTTCGAAAATGGGAACAGCTTTTGCACCTGGCTTCTGCTCTTGCGCAACACTATGGACCGGTCCGGCGAGAAAGGCCGCGATTGCAGCCGCAGAGATGCCCGCGCGCGTGAACTGGACCCGTTTCATGCCAACGCTCCTTCTCCGTCTCGCCGGAATTTAAGAGGTGCTCAGAAATCCGGTTTGGCGGCCACCGGGATCGGATCGAGACCCTGCTGGAAGCGATCCACCCCACCATCTTCGGCGCACACCGATTCTTCGATTTCCGCGTTCGTCCTACGCCATACTTGTGTCAGCGTAAGCGGCGCATTGAATGTTTCGGGGTCTTCCACCGTCACGATTGCGGTCAGGCTTTTCCCATCCGGCGCAACGGTGAAGCGTTCGACCACATGAAGCTTGTCGCTGTGCGGCGTGCGGAAATTGTCGATGAAATGGTACTTGCCGCCCTTGATGCCGATGGTGTCCACCACCAGGGTGTCGCCGTTTTCGTAATGACCGATGGATTCTCCAGACCAGGACGGCTTTACGTTTGGCGAATGATGCTCCGTGAGCAAGATGTGACGCGCGAGACTGTTGCGTTGCCACAGCATCACCACTTCCTTCTGGGTTTGGAGGAAGTAGACCGGTTCAAGGAACAGCAATTGACCGGGAACGCCGCCGGGCCAACAGCGCGATTGCGCTCTGAAGGAAAGCTTCTTCTTGCCGCTCAGCAATTCCTCGTTGGATTCCTGCATTTCCTTGGCGGCCCACGGCTTCAACACCGGGTCTTTGGCATTCACGATGGCGACTTGCAGCTCACCGTCGCGGAACAATCCACCGTTTTGAATCTGGCTGTTATAGGGGTGAGCCGGATCGGTCTTGATCGGGCCGTGAGCGGAGCCCGGTGGCGGGTCCAACTGATAATCCCAGAAATTCACCTGCCAGGCGGTGTCAGGCGCCGGTGTCAGTTGCGGAATCCTATCCTGCGCAGGTGCCGACCAGACATATCCAGCAGACGCCGCAAGCGCGACCGCGGAAAGCACCGCGCCTGCGAGAATTCTTTGATTCATGTCAAAGCTCCTGTTTTGGAACATGCTATTTGACCCAATCGTAAAGCGGCTTTCCCTTGTCGACCGTGTGCACGGTAAAGAGGACGAGATTTCCCGGGCCAACAACCTTGAATCCGCCATGCACCGCATCGCGCAAATTCAGGATAGGCGCACCGGTCTGCATCATCATCGGCTGTTGCCCGGGCAGCTGCACCATCGCTCCCTGCACAACATAGCCCGCCTCGACTCCGTGATGAAGATGGCGGGGAAATTCGTCACCCGGCTTGAAGGTGCTGACTGAGCTGACGACTTCCATGTTGGAAGCGCCCGACAGATCGACACGCTTCATTTCCTTGCGTTGCGGCAGATCCTGCGCCTGCGCTGGAATGGCGCCCATTGCGGCAAAGAGCGCCGCGGCAACCAACAGTCCCGATCGAGCCAATTTCATAACATGTCCCTTCCTGTGTTGTTGAATTGCATTCTCAAGGCTTCCAGAGC
>DATARE010000331.1:0-6292 GCA_036264295.1 Micropepsaceae bacterium
AGTTTCTTGGCCTCCGCCATCGTCCGGCGCAGCACATTGCGCGGCGCGTGTTCGACCTCCTTGCCGTCCATCCAGGGATTGCCGGCGAACCAGCCGACTTCTTTTTTCCAGGGCAGCTGGATCAGGCTGTCGGGATCGGGAATGACAAACATATCCGAATCGGCCGGCGTCATGTCGAGCCACGTGGCGAAGCCCGCAAAACCCGCACCGGTCTTGGACATGGCGTTGATTGCCGCTGCCGGCACGAGCTTGGAACGCTGGGTGCCGAAAAGATCGGTGTAAGAGATCAGGAAATATTTGATCCCGCGATCCTTCGCCAATTTTTCCAGATCGGCCATTCGTTACCCCCTCGATGGGTTCGCTAAAAGCTCTTGCCGGGAATCCAATTGGTGCCTGCGAGCGGAACCTGCGCCATCGCTGCCGCCTCGACGGTCAGTGCGACCAAATCCTCGGGCTCGAGATTGTGGACATGGCTCTTGCCGCAGGCGCGCGCGATGGTCTGCGTCTCCAGCGTCAGCACGGCGAGGTAGTTCGCGAGCATGCGCCCGGCTTTGACGGGATCCAGACGGCTCGCCAATTCCGGATCCTGTGTCGTGATTCCGGCGGGGTCGCGGCCCTCATGCCAATCGTCATAGGCGCCGGCAGTGGTGCCGAGCGCTTTATATTCGGCTTCCAGATGCGGATCATTGTCGCCCAGCGCCACGAGCGCCGCCGTACCGATGGAGACGGCATCCGCGCCCAGCGCCAACGCCTTGGCGACATCGGCGCCGTTGCGGATTCCACCCGAGACGATGAGCTGCACCTTGCGATGCATGCCGAGTTCCTGCAGCGCCTGCACCGCAGGGCGAATCGCCGCCAGAATCGGTATGCCGACATTTTCGATGAACACCTCCTGCGTCGCCGCAGTGCCGCCTTGCATGCCGTCGAGCACAACCACGTCGGCGCCGGATTTCACCGCCAGGGCCGTGTCGTAATAGGGACGGCTGGCCCCCACTTTCACGTAGATGGGCTTTTCCCAATCGGTGATCTCGCGCAACTCTTCGATCTTGATTTCGAGATCGTCGGGGCCGGTCCAATCGGGATGGCGGCAGGCGGAGCGTTGATCGATGCCTTCGGGCAGCGTGCGCATTGCCGCGACGCGCGGGCTGATCTTCTGACCCAACAGCATACCGCCGCCGCCGGGCTTGGCACCCTGGCCGATCACCACTTCAATGGCATCGGCGGCGCGCATGTCATCGGGATTGACGCCGTAACGCGAAGGCAGCACCTGATAGACCAGCAAGGAAGAATGCCCGCGCTCCTCCTGCGTCATGCCGCCATCGCCGGTGGTGGTGCTGGTTCCCGCTGCCGAGGCGCCCCGGCCTAACGCTTCCTTCGCCTGCGCCGACAGCGCGCCAAAGCTCATTCCGGCGATGGTGATCGGAATTTTCAGGCGTAGCGGCTTCTTGGCGAAGCGCGTGCCCAGCCAAATCTCCGTGCCGCATTTTTCCCGATAGCCCTCCAACGGATAGCGTGAAATGGACGCCCCGAGAAAAAGCAGGTCGTCGAAATGCGGGAGCTTGCGTTTGGCCCCACCGCCACGGATATCGTAAATGCCGGTGGCAGCGGCGCGCCTGATCTCCGAGATCGTGTAAGGGTCGAAGGTCGCGGAAAAGCGTGGAATTGTTTGCGGCGGATGTCCGGAGCTCATCGCGCGCCTCAATATTCGCCGACATTGTCGATATGGAAATGATACAGCCGCCGGGCCGAGCCAAAGAGGCTGAACTCGTCGGGCCGCACGGTGTCCGAGAGACCGGCGCGCGCCAGCACGTCCTTCAGGATAATGCGATCAGCGGGCTCCAGCGGTTTTGCGACGCAATCGGCGCCGAGGCTTTTTACCGTGCCGCGCACGAACAGCCGCGCCTCGTAAATCGAATCGCCCAAACTGTCGCCGGCATCGCCAAGCACGACCAGATTGCCGGCTTGCGCCATGAAGGCGCTCATCGGCCCGATGGAGCCTTTCACGACGATGTCGATGCCTTTCATCGAAATGCCGCAGCGCGCCGAAGCATTGCCTTCGATCACCAAGAGCCCGCCGCGCCCCGTGGCGCCGGCGGACTGGCTGGCATCGCCTTCGACTCGAACCGAGCCGGACATCATGTTCTCGGCAACACCCACACCGGCATTGCCGCGCACGACAATTTGGGCCTGTTTGTTCATGCCGGCGCAGTAATATCCGACATGGCCGTCGATCTCGACCGTGATGGGCGCATCGAGCCCCACGGCGATGGCGTGCTTGCCGGCCGGGCTACGCACCTTCCACAAGGTTTCATTGGTATCGGGTGCAAGCGCATGAAGCATCGCGTTCAATTGGCGAACCGGCGTATGTGAAAGATCGATAGCCGCCATCAATGCCGTTCCCATGCATAGACGGTCGCAGGCTCCGGCTCGAACACATGCGCGCGTTCGATGCCCGGCAAGCCGACAAGGGCGCGATATTCCGAACCGAAGGCGACGTAATCGCGCGTTTCCGCCATGACGGCGGGTTTGCAAGCGATAGGATCGCGCAACACCGCAAAGCCGTTTTCAGTGCCGACCACAAATGTATAAAAGCCGTCGAGATCTTTCAGGCTGGCTTCCAGCGCCTGTTTCAGGCTCGCGCCTTCGCTCATGCGCCATGTCAAATAGCCGGCCGCGACTTCCGAATCATTGTCCGTTTCGAAGCTCAGGCCCTCGCGCCGCAATCGTCGACGCACATCATTGTGGTTCGAGAGAGAGCCATTGTGGACAAGGCATTGGTCGATGCCGGTCGAAAACGGATGCGCACCATCCGTGGTGACGGAAGATTCCGTGGCCATGCGCGTGTGACCGATGGCGTGGGTGCCGCTCATTCCGGCAAGGCCGAAACGCCGTGCCACGTTTTCGGGCCGGCCCACCTCCTTATAAAGCTCCATGCGCCGGCCGATGCCGACGATGCGGATTTCCGGGCGCGTGTCTTCCAGCCAGGCGCGGATTTCGGATTCCGCCGCGACCGGAATCGAAAGCACCGCATGCGTGTCGCGGGCGATCAATTCCGCAGGCAAGGCGAAGGCCGTTTCGACCTCGCCGATCAGTTCGGCAATGTCCGCGAGTTCGTCCGTCATGCGGATGGTCAATTTGACCTGGCTCGGATCGCTGTCGCCGTAAAGCGCGAAGCCCGCGCTGTCCGGCCCGCGGTCGCTCATGACCTCGAGCATCGACGTGAGCAGCGCGCCAAGTTCCGGTTCCAGCGACTCGTTTTTCAGAAACAGGCCGACTATCCCGCACATTGAAATCGCCCCTCCGGTTCCGCTGGAAAAAGCGATAACGCGACGGATGCGCGGCCGTCAACTGAGAAGAAAAATATTTTATTGTAAGGAAAAGAAGCGAGAGGGTTTTTCCACGGTTTGGCCTTCAGGCCGGCGAGCCCCGGTACATGATGATCGAAAGGTAGGTCATGGGACGGACCACCAGCGTCTCCGGCCCATGCAGCGCGCCCGAATCGAACAGAAGCGCGTCGCCGGGCTTCAGATGATAGGTCTGATCGGCATGGCGATAGATGACTTCGCCGCTGAGCATATAGATGAATTCCACGCCGGCGTGGCGAAAGCCGGTATAGGGCGCGGCCTCCTCCTTCAGCGTGATCATATAGGGCTCGACTATGATTTCGCCGCCGAGCGCATGTCCCAGCAATTGATAGACATGCCCAACTTTGGTGCCGCGCCGTTCGATCACGACGCCCTGCCCTGCGCGCACGAAAGAACAATCGCGCTTTTCCTCGAAGGTCGAGAACAAGGTCGTGATGGGAACGTTCAGCGCCACCGCCAGCGCCTGCAACGTCGAGAGCGACGCCGAAATCTGGCCGTTCTCGATCTTGGAGAGCATGCCGCTGGAAATCGAGGCTGCATTCGCCAGATCGGTGACCGACAGATGAAAGCGCCGCCGCAATTCGCGGATTTGCGTTCCGATGGCCCGTTCGAGCGTGCGTTCGGCAACCGCGGGCGCGCCCGAACCGGTCGCCAATTCGGCGAGGACCGGCGTCGCGTCCGAAGCGCTTGCTTTTGGTGGCATATCTCCACCTCCCAGATTCAATGGGAATCATTTTGCGAGATTCGATTCAGGGTGTCGAGGCTGCCGCCCTGTGCCTGCTGCGCCAACGCCCAACGCAGCTTGGCGGTGCGATAGGCGTCCGGAATGGACATCGCATAGATGAAGAGTCCCCCGGCGAGCCGCCCAACCAGGCTGGTTCCGGGCGCGGCCATATTCCAGGTGACGAAAGCGAGTGAGATCATGAAGAGCTGCAAGGTGAGCCCGCGCCGGGTGCGGCCGCATACGACGTGACCGAAGCCGGGCAACAGAATCGCGATCGCCAGCACGGCATAGGGATGCAAAGGCCGAGATGGCGCCGCGGGCAGAGCCATGGATGTTCCGGCCGCCGCCATCATGCCACCAATCGCTCCACGTCCGGTATTGCCAGCGATTCGGCAATGCCGATTGCAGCATCCAGCAAAGATTTGGCCAGTTCGGCATCGAGCGCCGCCTCGGCGAATTTGGCCTGGCGCAGGGCAAGATAATGGGCGCGGTCGGCTTGCCAGATCTGGCGCACAACGCGCGCACCCTTCGGCGTCACCAGCATCTCCTTCATCTGGGGATCGGCGAAAAGCGGCATATGCGCTGCCATGATTTCTGCGGGCGGCATGCATGCCGGCGCATCGCTGCAGAGGCGCGCATCCTGCGGCCATTCCGGCGGCACCGGCAGATGGTGTTCCAACTCGCCGCTCGGCGAATAGAATTCCACGCCGCGCGGGCGCGCGATGAAATCGAACACACCCTCATAGGGCAATTGGCAGAGCACCGTCACCTTCAACCAGAGCGACGGGATTTTCCGCCACGCCATATCGTCGACCACCGGTTCGAGCCGCACCTGATAGCCGCGATAGGTGCCCTTCAAAACCGGATAGGCGAGATCGTCCTGGGTCACGCGATAGGTATCGAACAAGCCCAGGCTGCGGGAGAAGAATGCTGCGCGCCAATCGCGGATCCGCGCGCGCTCCCGGCGATGCAGCCAAACCAGCGACGCCATGGCTGCGAGCAGCGGCATGAATCCCGCGTGGTCGAGCAGGAAGGACATGCTCAATATCCCTGCGGCCGGGGCCATGCCATGGTGAATTGCGCGCCGCGGCGGACATAGCGGTAGCGATAGAAGGCGAACCACACCGAGGCGATGATGTAGAAGGCCATCATGGCGAGCAATTGACGCCCATAACCGAGATAGACGGCAAAGAATGTCGTGATGCAAAGAACCATCAGGACGATTGCCGGAATTGGATGGAAGGGATGTTCAAACCCGCGCCGGATCGTGCCCACCGGCCATTTGCGGCGGAAATTCCACATATTCAGTGGCATGAAGGTGTAGTTGAGCAGACCCGACAGGATCGAGAAGGTGATGATTTCCGCCAGCGGGATATAAAGCGCGAAAATGGCGGCAATGGGCGCCAGGAACAGGATCGAGCGGAAGGGCGTGCGATATTTCGGATGCACCGCGCCGAACCACAGCGGCAGATACCGATCGCGGCCCATCGAAAACCACGCGCGCGCCGCATCGTTGACGCAGCCATTGGCCGAAGCGATGGCCGAGAGCAGCGTTCCCAAGAAAAGGATGACGGTGAGCGCTGGGCTTCCCGTGACGCGCGCCGCGTCATAGAGCGGCGCCAATTCGGCATCCCAGCCCGTATATTCCCATGGCAGAAGGCCAACCGCGACATACCAGGTGATCGCTGCGGCAATCAAAAGGGTGATCATTCCGCTCATGGTTCCCAGCGGCAAAGCGCGGCCCGGTGAGCGCACTTCCTCCGCCGCCTGACAGGTGCCTTCGATGCCGAGATAATACCAGATGCCGAAATGCAGCGCCGCGATCACGCCGATCCAGCCATAGGGCAGGCTCGTCAGCAGATCCTTGTGCAGCAACATCGCGGTCGGATTCCACGGCTCAACACCGACGAACAGAATGATGATGGTGAGAAACGCCGCCGCGGTGATGACGAAATTCACGGTCAGCGTCGCGAACACCCCGCGATAATTCAGCAGCGTCAGAACCGCGAGACAGAGCACGGTGAAGGGCTGCCAGGGAATGTTGTGACCGAGCTGCATGGCGCCGATTTGAATCAGCTGGCCGGCAACCTGGATGTCGCTGGCATTCAGCATCGTATAGGTGAGGACCATGAAGAGGCCGACATTGAACGCCATCAGCGGCCCGATGTTGTGCTTGGCCTGCGCATATTGGCCGCCCGCTGCC
>DATARE010000375.1:0-4469 GCA_036264295.1 Micropepsaceae bacterium
CTTTTCAGGATGAGGGCGCCCGTCCGCCACACCGCCCAGCTCGCGGCAACGGACAGCAGCCACGGTACGAATCGAACACCGAGGCTGGTAGCGCCAAACAGCATTGTTCCGGCGCGTATGACATAGGCGATCAGCGGCGGATGATCATAGTAGCCGGCGGCGAGATGCTTCGACCACAGCCAGTAATAGGCTTCGTCGTAAGACAGCGGCGTAAGACCGGCCACGATGCCGCGAATGACCATGACAGCAAGAACGCCGAGCATGAGCGCGCGCACGCGGCGCTCATCGGCTTTGAAAATCACTTCACGCGCCACACGAGCAGCGTAGACATCGAGTAGTTCCACACCGCGCCCATCACCGCGCCCGATGCGCCGGCGAGCCACCACACGGGCTGATGCGCATAAAGCCACGATGCCATGCCGACATTGGTCAGGGCACCCACGGCACTGACCGCGTAAAAGCCAAGAAGCCCCTTCACGAAGCCGAAGCCCCTCAACTGTCTGTCACGGTAGGTCAGCAGATTGTTCAGGATAAAATTGCCGGTCATCGCAACTGCGGTCGCAGTGGCCTGGGCCTCCGGAAAAGCCAAACCGGCCAGGCTAAGAGCAGTTTTCAAGACGGTGAGATGCACGACCAACCCAAGCGCTCCCACCAGCCCAAACGACAGGAACCGCGGCGTAACAACGCCACCGGTGAGCTTTGCCATGAGGAGGCCGAGAAAATCGAGACCGACCTGCGCATCGAGCTTGGATTCTCCATGCTCGCGCGCCCCGAACGAATAAGGCTCCTCGACAATGCGCAAAGAGCCCTTTGCCGTAATCACGATATCGAGCAGGATCTTGAAACCCTGCGTCGCCAACGATCCGGCGAGAGGATCGAACCGGTCGCGGCGCATCATGAAAAACCCGCTCATCGGGTCGGTGAGGGCGACCCCGGTCATCCGGCGGGCCAGCGCATTGGCGAAACGGCTGATGAAACTCCGGCTCTTGGAGAAGCCTGCGGAATTTCCGCCTTCGACATAGCGGCTTGCCACCACCATATCGCTTTCCCCGGTTTTCAGAATCGCGAACATGCGGGGCAGCAGTTTCTCGTCATGCTGCAAATCGGCATCCATGATCGCGACGTAAGGGGCGCTCGAAGACAGCACGCCCTCGATGCAGGCCCCCGCCAATCCCCGCCGGGCGACCCGGCGCAAGCACCGCACCCGGGGATCCTGCGCGCCGATGGCCTTCACGGCGTCTGCGGTTCCATCGGGTGAATTGTCGTCGACGAAGATCGCTTCCCAATCGAGACCGGAAAGCGCAACGTCGAGCCGCTGCATCAGCGGTGCGATATTGCCTCGCTCCTTGAACGTCGGAATGACGACGGAAAGCGCCGGCGCGACCCGTTCGCTCGGAATGCGGTCGGCGTTCGCGTGAGGTCTCGGAAAAGAGGCGATCTGCGACATGGATAACCCACCCGAAAATGCGACCAAGCGCAAAAGGTCCTACCGGATGGCCCGCGCCCCCGCAAGCCGCCAACGCAGCCAAGTGCCATTGTGGGCCCATCCATCGGCAATTGGCAGCAGATTCGGCATTTACCGTTAAAACTCGCGCTTGGATTATGACGCAACCGTCGCCTATTATTCCGCCGCCGCGAAACACTTCGCCCAACGGAGAACAGGGTGAGCAACAACGAGCCCGGCTTCAAACCCAAAAAATCCGTCGCCCTTTCCGGTGTGGTGGCCGGCAACACGGCGCTGTCCACGGTCGGGCGGTCCGGCAATGATTTGCATTACCGGGGCTATGACATCCTGGATATCGCAGACCGCTGCGAATTCGAGGAAATCGCCCATCTTCTGGTGCATGAACGGCTTCCAACGGCCGCGGAACTTGCGGCCTACAAAGCCAAGCTGCGCGCGATGCGCGGCATCCCCGCGCCGGTCAAAACCGTGCTGGAGTCTTTGCCGGCGACTGCCCACCCCATGGATGTGATGCGCACGGGCGTCTCCGCGCTCGGCTGCGTGGTGCCGGAAAAGGACGACCACAGCATTGCCGGCGCGCGCGATATCGCCGACCGGCTGTTGGCATCTCTGGGTTCGATGCTGCTCTATTGGTATCATTACGCCAACAGCGGGAAACGGATCGAAGTCGAGACCGATGACGAAACCATCGGCGCCCATCTCCTGCATCTGTTGCATGGGCGCGCCCCGAGCCCCGCTTTCATCGAGGCCATGCATATTTCGTTGAATCTTTACGCCGAGCACGAATTCAATGCCTCCACCTTCACTGCGCGGGTGATCGCCGGCACGGGTGCGGATTTCTATTCTGCGATTGTGGGCGCCATTGGGGCGCTGCGCGGGCCCAAGCATGGCGGCGCCAACGAATTTTCATTTGAAGTGCAGAGCCGTTATCTCACCCCCGACGAAGCGGAAGCCGATATCAAACGCAGGCTCGCGGCGAAAGAAGTCGTTATCGGCTTTGGCCATCCGGTATACACCGTCGCCGATCCGCGCAACCGGATCATCAAGGAGGTGGCGCGGCGCCTGTCGCGGGAGTCCGGGTCCATGACCATGTTCGATGTCGCCGAACGGATAGAGACGGTGATGTGGGACAGCAAGAAGATGTTCGCCAATTTGGATTGGTACAGCGCGATTTCCTATCATCTCATGGGCTGGCCGACGGAGATGTTCACCCCACTCTTTGTGATTGCCCGCACGACGGGCTGGAGCGCGCATATCGTGGAACAGCGGCTCGACAACAAGATCATCCGGCCATCGGCGAATTATATCGGTCCCGACAACCGGCCCTTTGTGCCGCTGGCCGGGCGTACCTGATGACGACGCATTTCGACGCCGCACGGCCGCAGCCCGATGCCGTTCTGACCGCCATTGCCGACTATGTGCGGGACTACACCATCACAAGCCCGCTCGCCTATGAGACGGCGCGCTACTGTCTGATCGACACGCTCGGCTGCGGGCTGGAGGCGCTGGATTATCCCGCCTGCACCAAATTGCTGGGCCCCATTGCGCCGGGAACAATCGTGCCGTTTGGCGCACGCGTGCCGGGCACGTCATTTCAACTCGATCCCGTACAGGCTGCCTTCAACATAGGGGCGATGATCCGGTGGCTGGATTTCAACGACACCTGGCTGGCGGCGGAATGGGGCCATCCATCGGACAATCTCGGCGGGATCCTGGCGGTTGCCGATTGGCTGTCGCGCCTGCGAGTGGCGCAAGGCGAGATGCCGCTGACGATGCGCGACGTGCTCACCGCCATGGTCAAAGCACATGAAATCCAAGGCGTGATCGCGCTGGAAAATTCTTTCAACAAGGTGGGGCTCGATCATGTGGTGCTGGTGAAACTGGCAACCACGGCAGTCGTATCCGGATTGCTCGGGCTGTCACGCGAACGCCTGATCGATGCACTGTCGCAGGTTTTTGTCGATGGGCAGGCGCTGCGCACCTATCGCCACGCGCCCAATACGGGCTCACGGAAGAGTTGGGCTGCGGGCGATGCCACAAGCCGGGGCGTCCGGCTTGCACTGATCGCGGCAACCGGCGAAATGGGCTACCCTTCCGCCCTCACCGCGCCCGTCTGGGGCTTCTATGACGTGCTGTTCCGCGGCAAACCCTTCGTATTCCAGCGGGACTATGGCTCCTATGTGATGGAAAACGTGCTCTTCAAGATTTCCTATCCGGCGGAATTTCATGCCCAAACAGCCGTGGAGGCGGCGATGAGTCTGCACCGGCAACTCGCTGCCGCGGGGCGCCGGATCGAGGAGGTCGAGGCCATCACCATCCGCACGCATGAAGCGGCCATGCGCATCATCGATAAGAAGGGGCCGCTCGCCAATCCGGCCGACCGCGACCATTGCATCCAATATATGGTGGCGGTACCTCTGATCTTCGGCCGGCTGACCGCGAAGGATTACGAAGACGACATCGCGGCCGATTCCCGCATCGATGCGCTGCGAGCCAAAATCACTTGCGTCGAGGATGTACAGTTCACGCGCGATTATCTCGATCCGGACAAGCGCTCCATTGCCAACGGCGTCACCCTGCGTTTTGCCGATGGAACCGTGCTGCCGGAGATCGTGTGCGAATACCCCATCGGCCACAGGCGGCGGCGGGCCGACGGCATTCCGCTGCTGGTGGAGAAATTCCGCGCAAATCTCGCGCGCCGTTTCCCCTCCCCGCGGCAAAAGGAGATTTTGGAGGTTTCGCTGGACCCGGCGCGGCTCGACGCCATGAGCGTCAGCGATTATGTCGATCTCTACGTGATTTAGCTTCGGAGGCTTGCATGCCCTTCCTGGTCGGCGCCGATCTGCCCGATATGCCCGCGGGCAACCGGTTTCGTGCTTTGCTGGCAAGACCGAACATCCTGCAAATCCCCGGCGCGCACACTGGCATGGCCGCACTTCTCGCCAAGCGCGCCGGGTTCGATGCGCTTTACGTCGGGGGTAGTGCGATGACCGGGACCATGGGGCTG
>DATARE010000377.1:0-5638 GCA_036264295.1 Micropepsaceae bacterium
ACAATCGTTCCATCGAGTGGTTCCGCAAGCATTATCTCCCGGATGACGCCGATCCGAACGACCCACGCCTGACGCCGCTCGATGCGGATTTAAGCGGTCTGCCGCCCGCCTACATCGTCACCGCCGGATATGATCCCTTGCGCGACGATGGCATCGCCTATGCCGAACGGCTGAAACAGGCCGGGGTGAAGGTGGTCCATATGGATTATCCGACCATGATCCACGGGTTCTTTTCGATGCAGGGGCTGGTCCCCCTCAGCATCGAAGCAATTGCGGCCGCCGCCCATGCCGCGCGCGATGCGCTGAAATGATGCGAACAGCGAATGGCGAATAGCGAATTCGCCACTCGCCCGGGCGTCTTGCCACCTTCCACCGAACTCGGGCATGTTCCCCGGCGGATTTTTCCTAGGAGCCATCCCATGAAGCGTTTCATTTTGCCGCTTGCCATGGCTGCGCTTGCAATGCCTGTCGTTGCGCGGGCCGATCTGCCGCCCGACATCGCCAAAGCGGTTGCCGCCATGGGCCATGTGAACGATGCCGGCGCGACGCGCAAAATCTTCGACCCCGTGCAGCCGAAAGACCCGATCGCGGTTGCCGGTCTCAAAGCGGACCGCGATATCGCCTATGGTTCCGATCCGCTGCAGAAGGTCGACGTGGTGTGGGACGGCAAGACGGCGGGCTCACGCCCCATCCTCGTGTTCGTCCATGGCGGCGGATTTACCGGCGGTGACAAGCACACACCCGGACAGTTCAGCAACGACAATCTGATGAAATGGGCGGTCGAGCAGGGCATGGTCGGCGTCGATATCAATTATCGTCTCGCGCCGAAAAACGTGCTGCCCGATCAGGTCAACGATGCGCGCGATGCGCTCGCCTGGGTGGCGAAGAACGCCGCCAAATATGGCGGCGATCCGAACCGGATTTTCCTCTGGGGCCATTCGGCGGGCGCGAGCCTTGTCGGGCTCTACGTGTCCCATCCGGATTATTATTACAGACCCGGCGGCGGCATCATCGGCGCGGTGATGACCTCGGGCGGTTACGAAGCACGTCCCGGCGGCATTTTCGGCACCGATCCGGACAAGGTGAAGGTCTGGTCGTCGGTCGAAGGGCTGAAGGCGACGAAGATTCCGCTGTTCTTCACGCGCGCGGAATGGGACCCCGAGGTGCCGCAGATCGCGCAGGGCGAGATGATCCACAAGGTCCTGACCGATGCGGGACACGATCATTTCTTCCATCTGATGAAGACGCACAACCACATGTCGCAAATCTATTCGGTCGGAACGGGCGAGACGCAATTGACCGACCTGCTCGGGCCGTGGCTGAAGAAGCTGGCCGGCAATGTGAAAGCGGCGTCGAACTGAAGATTGGCGAATAGCGAATAGCGAATAGCGAGTGGGCTTTCCT
This sequence comes from Micropepsaceae bacterium, assembly GCA_036264295.1. Lineage (GTDB taxonomy): Bacteria > Pseudomonadota > Alphaproteobacteria > Micropepsales > Micropepsaceae > CAIYRG01. The sequence continues at coordinate 1,405 of DATARE010000377.1, forward strand.
ATTCGCCACTCGCCATTCGCTACTCGCGTGATTACGGGGACTGGCCGATGAAACGCCTCATTTCACTATCTTTGATTGCTCTCGCGCTCGGCCTTGCGCTGCCGGTTATGGCGCAGGAAGAAGTGCCGGTGCCGATGACCAAGGCGCCGTTTCATCTGCCTGTGTTCCACAACGACTATGTGACGCTGCTGAACGTCAACGTGCTGCCGGGCCACACCACCGGCTATCACATCCATACTTTCGATCAGGTGTCGGTCAATCTCAGCGCCGCCGATATGACCAACCAGAATTTCGGTTCGAAGGATGTGAGCAAGCCGCAGCGCGGGCAAGCCGGAAGAGTGACGTACACGGATTATATGAAAGACGGCATGCGCACCCACAAGGCGGTGAACGTGGGGACGACGCCGTTCCACAACATCTCGGTGCTGTTTACCGGCAAGCCCAGCGGCATTGTCCCGGCGGCGCGCGGCGGTGCGTATAAACCGGAAATCGACAATGAAAAGGTCCGCGTCTGGCGGCTGGTGCTGGAGCCGGGCCAATCCGCACCCGCCATCACGCAGAACGCGCCGGGCATGCGCGTTTATTTGAGCGGCAGCGAATTTACCGAGATGGTGCCGGGTTCTGCCGACCGTACGATGGGACCGTATCCGGGCGATTTCTTCTGGCAGGACGGCGGCGCCACGCGCACCATCAAAAATACCGGCACGACGCGCCTCGAATTCATCGAATTCGAGATTAAGTAGGCTTACCGCTACTTAGTAGATCAGATATTTGGTCTGAAAAGAGTTGTGATCGGTTGATGACATCAACGGCATGCTGAACAAACAAATCTGCGTCAGATGCATTCATGACGCCATTAAGCGAACTTCTGAGTTGCTGTATGATCGGGTCTGTCGTTGCTATGATTGCCATCTAGGGCGTCCTTGGAATTAAGGTGCGTGTTGTATTGCGGCCCGAAGGACCAATTGATCTGCCGTTCTGTACGAGAAGCCCGCGTGAATGATCGACCCATTATATCCTGGGAGATTCACGCCCGATCCTGCTTCGTAAGAAACTCCTGGAAAAACGGTGGGGACAAATGGTCCTTTGAAAGGCCTCGACAGGGCCGATAGCGACGCCTTCATGCAATCCGAAAACCTACCGAAGTCGAATCGGAGTATGCCTATGGAGTGGCGCGCTTGTTGCTGAGCGGGATCATCGATTACGTCCAAGCTGAGAGCGATTGGCGCACCAAAAATAGAATCAGCTACGTAGTACTTGCGGTGCGGATTAGGAATTCCGCCCTCAGTCACCGTATTGGCCTTAAAGTGCACTTGAAGCGTTTGTTCGATGAAATCTACGTCCAGCAAATTTCCGTGTGATGCAATTGTATAGAAAAGGTCGGCAAATCGTTCCGCTGTAAGTGCGGTGCTTCCGCAGCTTTGCGATGGCTGAACGTTTGTACGATCAGCATCCGCCGGTGATAGGTCTGCCGCCGATTGTGTTGTTGTACTCGCTCCGACATTGGTCGGAAGCGATGATCCTGTGGGCACTTTTTCGGCGGCCGCTGCAGGAAAGGAGCCCACACTGAGCAAACCAATAGCTGCCGCCAATCCGATCATCTTCGGGGAATTAAGGCTCATGAGTGCTCTCGTTTGCATGGGTGCTCAAGGAGGGATCATGCGCCTGATAGACGGCAGATTTCGAATGACCAGTCCGTCTGCACGCACCTAATCCGCAGAATACATCCCCCGCCGAATTACATTTGGACGCAAAGCTGAACGCCAGTCCGGTTGCTGCTTCAATCCCAAAACCAAGGTCAATTCTTCATCCATTTGACCACATTGTGCTGGTCGTCCGAGGCGGCGAAGATGTTGCCATTCTTATCCACCGCGACGCCGATGGCGGGCTGCATCTTTGGATCGGCCGGCGGGGGCGGCGGAATATACGCCACCACCTTGCCGTCCTTCACGCTCCCCACGCGGATGCCCCGCTTGCAGCCCGGATTAAAGCGATCGCCCGGCATGTCCGAGGATTGGGAATCGATTACATACAGCATGTCGTTCTTGTCGATGGCGATGCCGCTGGGCCGGCCGAATTGTTTCCACGACGTCAGGAATTTGCCGTCCTTGTCGAACACGTCGATACGTGAGTTGCTGCGGTCGCCGACGAACAGCCGGTCCTGGGAATCCACCGCAATCGCATGCGGCGAACGGATTTGCCCGTCGCCCTCGCCATAAGTGCCCCAACTCTTGATGAACTTGCCGTCCTTGGTGAATTTCAGGATGCGCGAATTGTTGGGCTTTTCGCCATGGCCTTGCGCGATGAAGATATCGCCATTGCTGGCGACCGCAACGCCGGTGGGCGAATCGAATGTATCGAGCGCGGCACTTCCCAAGCCCACGCCCGGCTTGCCGAGCTTCAGCAGCACCCGCCCATCGGGGCTGAGTTTGGTGACTTGCAGACCCTTGGCTCCCTTGGGCGTGGCATCGGCCACCCACAGATTGCCGTCATGATCGACGGCGGCCTGATGCGGTTCGATGAAAAGATCGGCGCCGAAATTCTTCAGCGTCTTGCCGTCGGGTCCGATCTCGAACACCGATTTGCAGCCCGCCGCTTCGCAGCGGTCCACGCCCCAGAAATTGTTCTGGTCGTCGACAGTCACCGCGTTGATCTGGTCCCAGCCGCGCGGCATCTGCGCCCAATTGGCGACCAAATGGTATGGATTGGGCGCGTCGCTGTTGCAGGGATAACTCGCCTGCGCCTGCGCGGACGCTGCGAAGGCGGTGCTGGCCAGCAAGGCGGCGGCAAATTGCGTCAATCGGATCATGGTGCCCTCCCGTGGGTCGTATTTGCGGTGAGTTTACCGCAAGGCGGGCAGGAGAGCGATGGGACCTAGCTGGGCTCGAGCCCGGTCTTCTTCAGCATCGGAACCGCACCTGGCGCGGTGACGAATTTCAACAGCGCCTTCGCCGCGTCGGGTTGGGCGGCGCCCTTGCCGAGCCCGGCCGAAAAAATCGTCACTGATTGGAAGTCGCCGGGAGCCGGGCCTAGGAATTCGATGCCTTTGATCGCCAGAAGCTCGCTGATTTGGGTGAAGCCGATATCGCCTTCGCCGCGCGCCAAAGCGAGCCCGGGCGATTCGCCCGACGCCAATTGCGTGATCCGGCCCTTGAGCGGATCGGCAATTCCCATTTTCTGGAACAGCACGGCGAGATATTTCCCGCTCGGTCCGGCCGAGATGATGATCTTCTTGGATGCCAGCAGAGACCGCTTCAGCCCTTCGGTGGACGAAAGATCGGGCTTCGGCGCGCCGGGGCGGATCGCAACGCCGATGATGGATTTTGCCACATCCAAGCGGCTGCCTTCCGCGAGCCGCCCCTGCTTGATCAGCGCATCGATGGCAAAGGACGGCGCGATGACGATGTCGGCGATTTCGCCGCCGCCGACCCGGCGCATGGCATCATCCGTGCCGCCCCAATCGATGGTCACACGGTGCCCGGTCGCCTTTTCGAATTGCGGCACAAGTTCCAGATATGGCTCCTTCACTGCGTTCGAGGCGATCATCTTGATCTCGACAGCGCCGGCCGGAACTGCGGCGGGGATGAGAGCCGCCGAAACGATGAAGGTGCCGATGAGACGCGGTAACATGCGATGATCCCCCAGAAATTTTCCGCATCATGGCATTGTTCGCCGCCGAGCTGAACATCCTTCGAGACGCCCCGCTGTCCTCATCCTGAGGAGCGCGCGCCCCGCCGTGCGCGTCTCGAAGGATCGAGAGGCAGAGCCCCTCAAAGGTGAGGCGAGCGGCGTGGGAGTGGCTTTCGATTTCCCGCCCGATATTGTAACCGGTACATCCTCCTCGGGAAGCTTCCATGGCGCGTGTCCTTTCCAGCTTCGCTGTTATCTCGGTGCTCGCGTGGGCAGCCAATACGGCCCAAGCCGAAACCCTTCCCGATTTCTCCGGCATCTGGGGGCGCAACTCTCTGGATTATGAGCCGCCGCCCTCCGGCCCTGGACCGGTGATGAACACCACCCATTCGTTCTTCAAACGGATGGGGGATTACACCAACCCGATCCTGAAACCGCAAAGCGCGGCGCGGGTGAAAGCCGGCGGCGAGTTGTCCGCCAAGGGCGAGAATTTTCCCACGCCGTCGAGCCTGTGCTGGCCGATGTCGCCGCCTTTCATCTGGCGGATTCCCGGCGTGCAGGTTCTGCAGGAACCGAGCAAGGTCACGCTGCTTTATTTGAACGA
>DATARE010000427.1:0-2049 GCA_036264295.1 Micropepsaceae bacterium
CCGCATCGCCCGAACAAAACAGACCCGGCGCGCGGATGGCGGACCGGGTCGGACATACCTCTGAAGGATGCCTATTCGTACTTGAGTTATGTTTCAATTGCAAGAATTTTTTTCAACCTTCTTGGCTCGCTATCATCTCCAACCTGAGGCGCCGCTCGGGTCCATGGGCCGGAAAGTCATGAGCGATAGGACGCGCCCTTCCATAGCGCAAAATAGCGGGAAACGTGAGTTATAGGATCGCATGTCGCTATGCCAAATGAGAGCTATGCAATGCAGCAACGCGGTGCTCTGGAGTTCATGTAGGGGCGGGTTTCAAACCTGCCCTCGGGCAACAGACGCGGACCACAAGGTTACGCACACGCAAATAATCCTGCGCGGTAGGGCGGATGACCCAGAGAACATCTCGCGAGCGGTGTCAGCCGAAGCAGGGCGGGTTTGAAACCCGCCCCTACCGGCTCCCGAAAGAGGGGCCTCTGGAGGCCCGCGGACTTCCGCAACGGGTCATTCACGGGAACTTTCGCCGAACGTAACCGGTTCTTGTGGCATCCAAACACGCTGGTTGTGCGCTTGGCTGGGTAGCTTGTGGTCACACGTCGTCGCCATGAATGCGAATTGGCGCGCGCGAACCACGCGCTTGACGCTGCCAATTTTTTCCTGGCCGACGTGCGTGACGCGCTGGGGCCGTACCTCGCGGTGTATCTGCTAACCGAACGCCAATGGGATGCCGCCAGCATTGGACTCGTTATGTCAATCGCCACGATTGCGGGCATCCTTGCGCAAACTCCGGCGGGCGCGCTGGTGGATGCGACCAAGGCCAAACGCGGTGTGATGGTCGCAGCCGCCGTCCTCGTGACTACGGCATCCCTTGTTGTTCCTTGGCTAACGTCGTTTTGGCCCGTCGCCGTTTCTCAGGCAATGGCCCACGCGGCCGGTGTCGTGTTCGGTCCCGCCCTTGCGGCCGTCACGCTCGGGATCTTTGGACATGGAGCCTTCACCAAGCGGATCGGTCGAAATGAAGGCTTCAACCACGCTGGTAATGCCTTCGCAGCAGCCACTGCCGGTACGCTGGCTTATCTTTGGGGACCGAAAGTCGTGTTTTACCTGCTGGCGTCGATGGCGATATCGAGCAGCGTGAGCGTCCTCGCTATTCCCGAGCAGTCTATTGACCATGATCTTGCTCGCGGCCTCCACGATGCGAAAGCACATGACGCCAAAACGACGGGAGACGATCATCCTTCCGGGTTGACCGTGCTTCTGACCTGCCGGCCACTTCTGATCTTCGCCGGTTGCGCGATCATGTTTCACTTCGCAAACGCGGCGATGCTGCCGCTGGTGGGCCAAAAGCTGGCGCTTCAGGACAAGAACTTCGGCACGAGTCTCATGTCGGCGTGCATCGTCGCCGCGCAGATCGTGATGGTGCCCATGGCAATGCTGGTTGGCGCGAAGGCCAATGCATGGGGGCGCAAACCGCTATTTTTGATCGCGCTTTCAGTTCTCACGATTCGTGGCTGTCTCTATCCGCTCTCCGACAATCCCTACTGGCTCGTTGGCGTACAGTTGCTGGATGGCGTCGGTGCGGGCATCTATGGTGCGGTGTTTCCGGTGATCGTCGCCGATCTAGTGCGGGGCACTGGACGATTTAACGTGGCGCAAGGCGCGATCATCACCGCGCAGGGAATCGGTGCGGCGCTATCCACCACGCTCGCTGGTATCGTAGTTGTCCAGGCAGGGTACAGCGCGGCGTTCCTTACGCTTGCCGGTGTCGCCGTCGTTGGCCTTGCGCTCTATTTCTTTGTGATGCCCGAAACACAGCGCCGCGTGCCGGGCTGAAGCCGAGCTTAGCCTCCGGTTAGCGCCGTCAGGTCAGGCTTCGGCATGATGATGGGGATCTCAACCGATGCCCACGCGAGACCCTTGAGCCCAAGGCCGAGCCGAACTTTCTCCGAATAGGGAGACGTGCCGTAATGGTGCAAGATAATGTCGGTCATAGGGAGCCTCGTCTTGGGGATGGTGCGTTGCCGGCGCCCGCTAACATCGATTTTCCGACTT
>DATARE010000458.1:0-1888 GCA_036264295.1 Micropepsaceae bacterium
CGGACCGTTCTTCATGGAATGCCGCGGTCTGATCGCAAGCCATGATGCGATCAGCGACAGTTTCACCGTCTATATCTCGTCGCAGGGTTCGCATCGCATCAAGCGCTGCTTTTTGGATGCCCTTGATCTGAACGACAACCAGATTCGCGTGATCACGCCCGATGTCGGCGGCGGCTTCGGGCCCAAGGGTGCGCTTTATCCCGAATATCCTTGCGTTGCGGTGGCCTCCCAGACGCTGGGCCGGCCGGTGAAATGGATCGAAGACCGGCGGGAGAACTTCGTCGCCACGCATCAAGAGCGCGACGAATATTGGGATATGGAAATCGCCGTCGACAAAGATGCCCGCATATTGGGGCTGCGCGGCCGCATGGTGCATGACGAAGGCGCCTATCTGCCCTGGGGTCTTACCGTGCCGTGGATCGCTGCTACCACCGTTCCCGGTCCTTACGTGATTCCGAGCTTCAAGATGGAGGTGATCGTCGCCTTCACCAACAAAATCTCCACCACGCCGGTGCGCGGCGCCGGAAGGCCCGCTGGCGTGTTCGTGATGGAGCGGCTGATGGACCGCGTGGCCAGGGAGTTGAAGCTCGATCCGGCCGAAGTGCGGCGGCGCAATTTCATCAGGCCTGAACAGATGCCCTATAACGTGGGGATCATCTTCCGCGATGGCCGCCCGGTCACCTATGACAGCGGCGATTACCCCAGCTGTCAGGCGACGGCTTTGTCATCGGCGGACTATGACGGCTTTGTACGGCGCCAGCGCGAGGCGCGGGCCAAAGGCCGCTATATCGGTATCGGCATCAGCAATGCGGTGGAAGCGACGGGTCTTGGCCCTTATGAGGGCGTCACGGTGCGCATCTCCACCACCGGCAAGATCAGCCTTTACACGGGCGCGACGCCGCACGGGCAATCGCACAAGACGATCCTGGCCCAAATCGCCGCCGACGAACTGGGCGTCGATTATGAAGACATCGCCATTGTCACCGGCGATACCGCGGGCATTGCCTTCGGCATGGGCACGTTCGCCGCACGCAGCGCGGTGAACGCGGGTTCCTCGGCGCATCTCGCGGCCAAAGAGGTCGCCAGCAAACTGAAGCAGATCGCCGGCGAGATGATGCAGGTGTCCCCGGCCGATATCGAATTGAGCAACGGCTTTGCCGTGGTGCGCACGCAACCCGAAAAGCGCAGGCACTTTCGCGAGCTTGCCTTCAAGGCGGCGGGCATGCCGGGCGTTTCCATGGCCGGCGGGCTGACGCCAGGGCTCGAGCACACCGCCTATTTCACGCCGGATCAATCGACCTATTCCAACGGCACCCACGTGGCGGAAGTGGAAGTCGATATCGAAACGGGCGGCGTAGACATCCTACGCTATATCGTGATGCATGATTGCGGCAGGGTCATTAACCCGATGGTGGTACGGGGCCAAGTGGAAGGTGGCGTCGCGCACGGGGTCGGCAACGCGCTGTTCGAGCGAATGCTCTACGATACCAACGCGCAGCCGCTGAATGTGAATTTCGGCGAATATCTGCTGCCGGGTTCGACGGATGTGCCCCATGTCGAACTGCACCATATGGAAACGCCGTCGCCGTTGAATCCCATTGGCGTCAAGGGTGCAGGCGAGAGCGGCACAATCCCGGCAATTGCCGCGATCATCTCCGCGGTGGAGAACGCGCTGACGCCGTTTGGGGTGAGGATTTCCGAATCCCCGATTTCACCGGCAAAGCTGGCGGGCCTCATTCGGGCGTCGGAAAAAGAGCGCGCCGCCGAATAGATATTTCGGAGCCCCTGATTACGGCGAAATTTCTTCCAGCACGCCCCCGCGGGTTTCAATGGCGAAGAGGCCCACGATAAGAGAGGCCGCCGCCGCGACGAGACCGAAGGTGAAAAA
>DATARE010000524.1:0-19670 GCA_036264295.1 Micropepsaceae bacterium
CGCCGCGCGGTGTGGCCGCGGGAATTGCCTATATCCCTCTTATCTTCTGCAGCCTGTGGTTCGATAAGCCCAAAACGGCTTTCGTGTTTGCGGGAATCGCAACATTTCTTACGATCTTGTCTCTTTTCGCAAAGACTCCGACTCAAATCACAACGGAAGTTTTTGTCGTCAATCGTCTGATCGCAATGAGCGCCTTGTGGCTCACCGCGGTGCTGATCTATTTGCGCCGCAAGACCGAAATTGCGCTGACGGAAGCCCTCCAACAGCGCGCTATCGCTCAACAGGATTTGGCGAAGCGCGAGGAGGTCTTTCGCGTCACCTTCGATGCGGCCTCTGTCGGCAAAGTGCAAAGCGATCCGAAAACCGGCCGCATCATCCGCGCCAATCGCGCGTTTGCCAAAATGCTGGGCTATGAACCCCACGAGCTCCTTGGCCGATTGGGATCTGAGTTTACCTGGCCGGAAGATTTGGAGCTGGAAAAGGCGGAATATCAACGGGTCCTCGCGGGCGAGATTCATTCTTATGTCCGTGAGAAGCGATACATCCGCAAAGATGGCACGCCGGTTTGGGGGCGCGTTTCGGCCACCATCGCCCGGCTGCCCGAGAATGGCCAGCCGAACATCGCGGTTTCCGTCATCGAAGACATCGACGAGAGGCACAAGTTTCAGGCGGCGCTGGAAACGGCGAAAGTCGATCTGGAAGCGGTCGTGAAAGAACGCACCGCCGCTCTTGAACAGCGCGATTTGTTGCTGCGGGAGGTCTATCATCGGGTCAAGAACAACCTGCAAATCATCGACAGCCTGCTTTTGATGCAGGTTTCACAGCTGTCCGATTCCATTGCCAAAGCCGCCCTGCAAAGCTTGCGAAGCCGCGTCTACACGTTGGGTCTGGTTCACCATCAGCTGATGGGATCCGACAATCTCCAGACCTTCGACATCGCGCCGTTTCTGCAGCAGCTTTCCAACAATCTCATGCAGAGCAGCGCCAAGCGGAATGTCCGCATGTCGGTGAGCGCGATACCTTTGGACGTCGGCTTGGATTTCGCGATACCGCTCGGACTTCTCGTGACCGAACTTGTCACCAATTCGCTGAAACATGCCTTTTCGGATGGGCCGGGCGATATCGATGTGAAATTGGGCCGTTCGGAAACCGGCAAGATCACCCTGGTTGTTTCCGACAATGGCAAGGGCCGGAAATGCGGCACCGTGATTGCCGATCAGCCCAAAGGCGGCCTGGGTTCGCGGATCATCGCCGGGCTTGTTGCGCAACTGGACGGGACCTTGTCCATACAAACGGCCAACGGCACCCGCAGCGAATTCTCTGTCGCGGCACCGGTGCAGCCATGACAGATCTGAACAGAACCGTCCTCATTGTCGACGACGAGATTCTCATTGCGCTCGGCTTTCGCATTCAAATCGAAACCATGGGCCTTACCGTCTGCGATATCGCGGCGACGGCGGAGCAAGCCATTGCGTGCGCGCAGACCCATCGGCCTGCCGTGATCTTGATGGATTTGCGGCTGAAGGGTGACAAGGATGGCGTCGATGCTGCCGCCGCCATTCATGAGAACGTCGGCTCTAAGGTGATTTTCATCACGGGCTCTCGCGAGCCTGCGACCATCGACCGAATCCATCGGAATCATCCCTTCGCCTTGCTGTTCAAACCCGTTTCCGATCAGGAATTGGCGAACACCGTGGCTGCCGCGTTGGCCGAAGCATATCGTTGACAGTGCTTCGCAAATCCGCGCCTGCACCTGTCCGGCATGTCATGCTATGTCAAATTTTTAATGGCTTGGACTTGGCTGTAAGCGGCGCGGATTCCGTTATTTGCTCGGCCGTATGTTTGGCTTTCGTGCGAGATGCGCAGAATGCATCTGCGGCAAAGCCATAGGTAAATCTCCTTAGGGCGGATTTAACGCGGTGTTATCCATCGCGCCGCATAATCCAAACGGCTGGTGGAATGACTGATGTTGCTCAACGAGCAGTTCCACCTGCGGGCCGATCATTGCAGCATTCACTAAGGACATCGGATTGCGATGAAGCGCAAATGCTTCCCCTTTGAATGCTTGCTTCCGGGGCTGATTTTCGGTCTCGCGCTGATAAGTTCCGCAACACGCGCCGCCGAAGTGACATCATCAGATCTCGAAGCGGCAATTCGGGCGTTGGGCTTTCTCGAAACGCTCCATCGCGACAGCGCGGTAAATCTGGGCGTTGTCTATGCCCCGGACACAGCGACAGCGAAAGCCCAAGCTGCGAGCGTCGCTACCCGCATCAGCGCATTACCAGGGCCGAACAAAAGCGTATTGCGCGCGACGCCTGTCGCCACGGAAGCGCTCGCGCAAGCAGCAGACCAGCTGGACGTAATCTATTTGATGCCTGGCGCATCGGCTGAGGCAGCGACCATCATCGAAGCTGCCCGCCGTCGCCACCTCGTCACAATTTCGAACGACCCAGCCTGCCTCGATCAGAAATGCTGTGTCTTGATGATACGGACAGGACGTGGCGTGGAAATCGTTCTGCAAACATCCCTGGCCGACGCCGTCGGGGCTCGCTTCTCCGCTGTCTTTTCGATGATGGTAAAACGCCAATGATCCGAAACATCACCGCAAAAATCCGAAACCGCTGCACAACAACCCTGCGGAAGGCTTGGCTGGCGGCGACGGCTATCGCATCTGTGGCATCCGGCAGCGCGGTGCAGGCGCAAACGGTCGATTACGGATCCTTGGAAACATTGTTCGGTCAAGCCGTGACGACCAGCGCCACTGGTTCGCCGCAACGGGCGACCGATGTTCCGGTGAACATGGAAATCGTCACCGCGGATGAAATCAGACGCTCCGGTGCGCGCGATATTCCGGGGGTGTTGGCGCATGTTTTGGGCGTCGATGTCATGCGGTGGAACAGCGACAATGCCGATGTCGGAATTCGCGGTTACGACCAGGCGTTTTCCCCGCGTGTTCTCGTGCTCATTGATGGGCGTCAGGTTTACGCAGACCATTATGGCTATACGCCGTGGGCCGCATTGCCCGTCGAACTCGGGGCAATCCGCCAGATCGAAGTGGTCAAGGGATCGAACGCGGCTCTGTTTGGATTCAACGCGGTTGATGGCGTTATCAACATCATCACGTATAATCCGCTTTATGACGATGTGAACACCGCATCGGTCAGGGGCGGTACGCAGGGGCTGGGTGAAGCTTCCGCCGTGAAGACGTTCAAATTCGACGGCGGCGGCGTACGTCTTTCTGCAAGCGGGAGCAGAAACGACGATTTCTCCACGCCCATTCCCGCATCGGCCGGAACCTCCCCGCGTGGCCGCAACGACCGTTTCGCCGCGGATATCGATGGCATCGTTCGTCTTGGACCGAATGTGCAGCTTGGGATTGAAGGCAGTCACAGCACCGCAAACACGAATACCATCAATCCCGTTTATTCGCTGTCACGCGATCAAAACGATTTGAGTTCGTTGAAGGGGCAGTTGACCGCCGATACCGGCTTGGGCCTGTTCCAAGCCATGGTCTACAACAACTGGATAAGGCAATATTCCGTCAGCGATTTGGGTACGCCGATTGATTTTTCCGGCCAGGAGACCGTGGCCCAAATCCAGGATCTTTTTCGTCTCGGAACGGATCATTCCTTCCGCGCCGCGGTGGAATACCGGCATAACTCGGTCGGCACCACGCCATTCGCCGGCGCGAGCGTTTATTATGACGATTATGCGGCTAGCGGCATGTGGGCTTGGACGATCACGCCTTCGGTCTCACTGACCAATGCCGTGCGATGGGAAAATGTGCGCCTGGGCCGTTCGGGTCCGGTTCCGGCCGGCTATCCCTTCAGCAACGAGGATTGGCAACACACAATTACGGAGTTTCACTACAGCAGTGGGTTGGTATGGAAAGCGACCGATGAGGATACGTTCCGTCTGAGCTTCAGCCGCGGGATAGAACTCCCCAGCCTTGCGAATTTCGGGGCGTTCTTGCTGCACAATCCCTTTTCAAATCTCACGGGCGATCCTGACGTCGAAGGAACCGATGTCAACGCTTATGAGATCGGCTGGGACCGGACTCTTCCCGCGATCGACGGACAATTGCGGGTTGCGGGGTTTTCTCAGACGGGTGTGGATTTTGTCAGCCTCAATGGTGAAATCATTCCAGGCTCCGGGCCTCCTCCTTATGTGGCACAGGCCAATATCGGCAGTTCTACCGGCCGGGGTGCGGAAATTTCGCTGACGGGAATATTCCACACCGATTGGCGCTGGGGCTTGAATTACCGGTTCGAATCCATTGCCGATCATTTCATACCCTTTGCCCAGGGCGGCACGCGCTACGTCGATTTCGAGCACGTCACTCCCAAGCATGTCGCCAAAGCCAATCTCGGCTGGGCCAGCGGACCATGGGAAATTGACGGGTATCTCTATTACCAGTCGCCAACGAAAGGGTTGGCATCGCTTCCGTTTAACTCGGGTTCCTTCCTTACGCCGGTTCCCGATTACCTGTCGTTCGATGCCCGCGTCGGCTACCGCCTGACCGATTGGGCAATCTTGGCGATCTCCGGACAAAATCTTTTGGAATCGCCTCAACAACAGACATCGGGTCCGAAAGTCGAACGCAGCGTGTTCGCCACATTGACCGTGAATTACTGACCGCAAGAAGGGAAGGCCGATAGGAACGCCCCATGGATCTGTTTTGGCAAATAACGCTGGTCGAATTCCTTCTGAACGTGGCGGTGTTCGCGGCCGCGGTGATCGCCTATGGCCCCATATCGGCAATCGCGGCGCGCATTCCGGGCCGCCCGTCGCTGAACCAAAGCCTTGCGGCGGGCATCCTGTTCGGGTCGGCGACGGCGATTGCGTTGCTCATGCCCGTTCATCTGGACGGTGGGTCTGCCGTCAACAGCCAAACCGTTCTGCTCGTTTTGGCGGCACCGCTCAGCGGTGTTCCGGCTGCGGCTTCCGCTGGGCTGATTGCGATTCTGATCGGGGCCGTCCAGTGGAGCGCCGGCGCGAGCATCGAAAACACGGCATTGTTTGCTTCGCTCCTCTCCACAGCCATTGGGCTTGTGTTCCGTCTGGTCTTTGAAAGAAGCGATCGGGATTGGGCCCGTTTCAACTATCTGCACCTGCCGTTTCTCGGAGCGCTGTCGGCCGTCGGCGGGGTGGCGAATGTCTGGCATTCACAGGGGTGGGAAGCTGCGGTTGGATCGGCCATTCCTGCAGTGATTTCCGGGATATTGACGACGTTGATTCTCGGGACGTTGCTGCTTCACGAAAAACGGCGTCACGAGGCCGAGCGGAAATTGCGCGAAAACGAAATCTCGCTTGCGGAAGCGCGCGACAGGGCCGAAAGCGCAAACCATGCCAAGAGCGAATTTCTCGCCAATATGAGCCATGAAATCCGCACGCCAATGAACGGCATTATCGGCATGACAGGCTTGCTTTTGGAGACGCCGCTCAATGACGAGCAGCGAAAATTTTCCGAAGTCGTCCGTGAATCGGGCGAAGCGCTTCTGGCGATCGTCAACGACATATTGGATATTTCCAAGCTCGAAGCTGGCCGGCTTGAAATCGAAACGATTGAATTCGATTTGTTGAACATCGTCGAAGGCGCGGTGGCCCTGATGGCCTCAAAAGCCCGCGAAAAGAATATCGACCTCGCGATGTATGTCGATCCGAACTGCTACGGCGCCTATCTGGGCGATCCGACACGCCTGCGTCAGGTATTGCTGAATCTCATCGGGAACGCCGTGAAGTTCACCGAAACAGGCGGCGTTTCGCTCCAGGTCTTTGCACACGGGACTGCTTCCGACGCGGCGGAGAAACCCTCCATTCGTTTCGAGATCAAGGATACCGGCGTCGGCATTCCGGAGAATCGCCGCGAACGCCTGTTCCAGAAATTCAGCCAGGTCGACAATTCGGTGACGCGCCGCTATGGCGGCACCGGCTTGGGTCTTGCAATCTGCAAACAATTGATCGGGCTAATGGGCGGGGAAATCAACGTGATCAGCCGGGTGGGCGCCGGCTCCACGTTCTGGTTTCAGCTTCCATTGCAACGCTGCGGCGCTGCGGTTTCCGATACCAAGGGATGGACGGAGCAACTCAAGAACCTGAACGCGCTCATCGTCGATGACGTAGAGATGAATCTCGAAATTCTCGGACGTCAGCTCAGCTCTTTCGGAATGAAAGTTCATGGCGTGAACGATGGGTTTGCCGCCATGGCCGAATTGGAGCGGGCATGGCACAAAGGCAAGCCCTATGATGTGGTGTTTCTCGACCAGATGATGCCCGGATTGGCCGGCGAAGGGCTGGTCGAACGCATCCGTGCAATCCCAGCTTTCATTGAGACCAAACTCGTTCTTGTTTCTTCCGCCGGTTCGCACGGCGTCAAGAAATCCGCGCTCGCCCAGCTCGATTCGATTCTCGACAAACCCATTCGCCAGCACGACCTTCTGAAATGTCTCGCGAAGCTATACAGGTTGCGCTTGTATGAACCTGCGACGGCGCTTGCGCCCACGGAAGCGCTGTCTGGCGAGGCTGCGCCGGGTGAACGGAAAACGGTTCAGGCCAAGCTTGAGCTGCTTTTGGCGGAGGACAACAAGATCAATCAGCAATTCGCGGTCGCGTTGTTGAGCAAAGCCGGTCATCGGGTGGACGTCGTCGATAACGGCGTCTTGGCCGTCGACGCCGTGCGCCGCTTTGAATATGATGCCGTTCTTATGGATATCCAGATGCCGGAACTTGGGGGCATCGAAGCCACCGCGCAGATCCGGGCGCTGCCTCCGCCCAAGTGCGACGTTTACATCATCGCGATGACGGCCAATGCGATGAGCGGTGCAGAACAGGAATATCTCGCCGCCGGTATGAACGATTACATTTCCAAACCGGTGGATTCGCGGCTGCTCTTTTCCAAGCTTTCACGCGTCGCCGGCAAGAAGAGGCCGGTGCAGCCGGCCTCCGGCGCTGTGCCGGTGCAGGAGCACTCTGCGGCGGATCATGGACTTGATTTGCCGGCACCGGCCATTGACCGCGAAAAGCTCGCAGTGCTGGAAAGCGTGTTGCCATTCGCGAAGATCGAAGGGCTTATCACGCTGTTTCTGGCTGAAGTCAGCGGTCATTTGGCGCGAATATCAAGCTATGCCGCCGAGCGGGATTTCGAAAAGATTGCTCGCGAGGCTCACATCATCGTCAGCACAGCGGGCAATATTGGTGCGATGCGCATGAGCGCTCTTGCCCGCACGCTCGAGCACAAATGCAAGGAACAGCAATTCCATTTGGTCGGCGAGTCGGTTGAGGAACTGATCGAGACGCATGCTGCGGTGGTTCTCGCGCTCTCCGAATGGCTGGCAATGAGGCAGACCGATCAAGCAGCAGCAAACTGTGATGCTTCGATGCGGAACGCGGGCTGAAAGATTGCGATGTCTATAGACGGTGAGACCCCTATTTGCATCGATGGATCAACCGCCCAAACCGGCGGTTGCCGTCTGAAGGTATTCCCGTGATCGCGACCGGCAGGCCGGACATCAGGGCGGCGGCTTCCCCTGCGCTTTTGCAGCGCGGCTGCGTCAATGTTATCGGTTTGGATGCGCTGCGGGCAACTGCGGGCACACGGTGGCCGCGGATCCGCGACTGGGTCCATGCCCGGCTGGAGGCCATCCTTCGGCAATCCCTGGGGCCCGCGGATTTTTTTGTTCCCCTTGATGATGTGGCCTATCTCGTGACCATGCCGGCATCCGATCCGGACGATGCCAAGGTCGCCTGCCTTCGTGTGGCGTTCGAGCTCTACAGTGAATATCTCGGCAAGAGCGATTTCGGGTCCATCAGCATTTATCGGGCGGTGATGGGAGAGGGCGACAGCATCGTTTTGGAGCGGATTCCCACCGAAGAGCTGAAAAGAATTTCCGAGCGCGCCGAGGCGGCAGAGAGCAACCAAGAGAAACAGAACCAGGCCGAATCTACGCGCGTGCGCAGCCAGCAGGAACGACAATTGCTGGCGTTCGAAATGCATTATTTGCCTGTATGGGATGCCAAGAACGAAGCGATCACCCTCTACACCTGCCTGCCGCAGCGGCTGGCATTTCAGCATGCTCCCTCGATTCCTGTGACGCTGCAGGACCTCACCCGCAAAGAACGCACGAATGTCGAGGTTGCCTGCGTTCAGAGGGGGGCCGAAGTTCTGGCGCGAAGCATCGAACGCGGTGAACGCTTTCTCATGGCGTTCCGGGTTTCGTTCGAGACCCTCAGCGCACACAATAGCCGCGTGGCTTTCATCAGCGCCTGCCGCGAATTGCCATCCGATTTCCGCCAATATCTCGTCCTCATCCACAGCGATGTCCCTGCCGGCGTGCCGCACAGCCGGTTGAGCGAACTGATCATGGCTTTGAAGCCCTATTCCCGCGCGGTGATGTCGGAAGTACCGTTCTTCTTTCGGGATTACGTCAATTATCAGGGCATCGGGCTTCAGGCGATCGGCTTCAATTTCGAGCGTCAAAGAATTTCGCGCAAGGAAATCGACGACGATGTCCAGCGCCTCGCGGTGGCCTCCAAACGGCTTTCCGTCTCGACCTTTCTTTCCGGTGTCGCCGATCAGGCAACGCTCAAAAGCGCGCGGCAATCCGGCGTGAATTACATGACAGGCCACGCCATCGCGCCGTTCCTGCCGGAGCCAGGACCGATGAAGCGATTGCATTGGGACGAAGTCGTCAAAGCGGCGCCGGCCTGAGTTCCTCCCTTTATCCATTGCGTAATGTGACCGATTTCATCGCCTTGCGGGTTCCACGGAACGGGTGCAGCGCAAAGGCGTGAGCGAGGCCATGTTCTGGCAAGGGGACAGACAATCGCCTCAGGCCGCTGCAAAGGGGGAACTATGGCGCGGCGCGAACGTCTTCATTGATCAACGGCAGTACCGACCGCGTGTTTGCGCGACCAAACCTGCCGGTCGCTCAGAGCGGCAGGGTACGGCATGGACCGAGACACATCGCAACTCGAAGACGAACGTGAGCTGCCAACTCGGGAAGAGGAGCGAACGCGCGCGGCAAATTTGGAAAGACCGGAACCCGAAAGGCGGGAACCCCGGGAACCACGGCCGCCCGTCCGCGCAAAGAAGCCACGCAAACCGAAGCCACATCCCCGAAGCGATGGAGAATCGCGCCAACAACAACCGTCCAAAGAAGACGAAGCGTCAAAACCGCGTGCGTTCTTTCGCCGGCCGATCGTGCTCATCATCGGCGCGGCAATTGTATTGCTGGCGATTCTCGGCGGCATTGTTTGGTGGCTACATGCCCGAAAATATGAAGATACCGATGACGCGTTCATCGATACGCATATCGTGCGCGTTGCGTCCCAGATTGCAGGGCAAGTCGTGGCCGTGCATGTCGAGGACAATCAGAATGTCCAAGCCGGACAATTGCTGGTCGAGATCGATCCGGCCGATGCACGTTCGCGTCTCGCCCAGATCATGGCGCAGGAAGCCCAGGCCGAAACCCAAATGGGGCAGGCGCGGGCGCAAATCGGCACGGCCGAGGCGAATTATCAGCAAGCAATCTCGACCGCCGCAGGGGCGCGCGCGCAGGCCGAAAATGCCGCGCGCGAGGTTGCGCGTTACCGTGAACTGCTGAACATCAACGCCAGGGCCGCGGCACAGTCGCAGGTCGATCAAGCCGAAACCCAGGCTCGCAACACCGAGGCACAGGCGCAGGCGGCCGCAAAACAGGTGCAGGCAATTGCCGCTCAGCGCACAGCCGCAGAGGCCCAGCTCAAAGGTGCGCAGGCACAGATCGAAGCGCTGAAAGCGCAGGTTAGCCAGGCCCAAATCAGTTTGGGATATACACGCATCCTCGCTCCCGTCGCGGGCCATATTGCCCAACGCACCGTGGCGATTGGCACCTATGTCTCGCCGGGGCAGCAGATGATGGCGATTGTGCCGCTCCAGATCTGGGTTACGGCCAATTTCAAGGAGACACAGCTCGCCTATATGCGCCCCGGTCAGAGCGTCGCCGTCCAAGTCGATGCCTGCCCAAATGCGAAAATCCAGGGACATGTCGATTCTATTCAGCGCGGCGCGGGTCAGGCCTTCGCGTTGCTGCCGCCCGAAAACGCCACAGGCAATTTCGTCAAGGTGGTGCAGCGCGTGCCGGTGAAAATCGTGCTCGACGCCGTGCCCTCCGATTGTCCGTTGGGCCCGGGAATGTCTGTCGAGCCCACCGTTACGGTCCGGTGATGGCAAAACGAAAAGCCGCGCGTCCGTCCCAGTCCGGTTGGACTCCGGAACGGTCGGTCGCCGGCGCGCGCAATCCATGGCTGATCGTCGGCGTCATTTCCATCGCCACCTTCATGGTGGTGCTGGACACGTCCATCGCCAATGTCGCGCTCGACCACATCGCCGGTTCGCTTTCGGCCAGCTATGACGAAGCGAGCTGGGTCATCACCAGCTTTCTCATTTCCAATGCGGTCGTCATTCCCATCAGCGGCTGGCTTGCCGATGTGATCGGGCGCAAGCGCTATTACATGATGTCGGTTGCATTGTTCACCATCTCCTCATTGCTGTGCGGACTTGCGCCCAATCTTTCGCTGTTGATTTGCGCGCGCATTTTGCAAGGGATCGGCGGCGGCGGCCTCGCACCGGTGGAACAATCGATGTTGGTGGACACGTTTCCGCCGGAAAAGCGCGGCCTCGCCTTCGCCGCTTACGGTGTCGTGGTCATCGTGGGGCCCATCGCGGGTCCGACTCTCGGCGGATACATCACCGACAACATCTCCTGGCACTGGGTGTTCCTGATCAACGTGCCCATTGGCTTGCTGTCGCTCGTGCTGGTTTCGATCTTCGTAAACGAACCGGAGGCGCTTATCCGGCGCAGCGAGGAATTGCGCCGCGGCGGGATCAGAATCGATTTCGTGGGCTTCTTGCTGATTGCGTTGTTTCTCGGCTGTCTCGAAGTGACGCTCGACCGCGGCCAGCGCGAAGATTGGTTCTCGAGTCCGATAATTACGGCCTCCGCAATCATTTCGGCGCTGTCGCTTTTTGTCTTCGTGCCCTGGGAATTGTCGCGGAAAAACCCCGTCGTTGCCATCCGGCTTTTTGCGACCCGCAACTTCTCCATTGCGAGCGTTCTGCTGCTCGTCACCGGGCTCATCATCTTCGGAACCACCCTCTTCATTCCGCAATTCCTGCAGCAGGTGCTCCATTACAGCGCGACCGACGCAGGTCTGGCGCTCACCGCGGGCGGATTGGCCACCATTGTCATGATGCCGATCAGCGGGGTTCTGTCAAATCGCGTCGATCCGCGCATCATGGTGGGCGCGGCCTTTGCGATTCAGGGGCTCGCGCTCTGGAACATGAGTCATTTGAGCACACAGATCTCGTTCACCGATGCGGCTCTGGCGCGCATGTGGCAGGCGATAGGGCTGCCGTTCCTGTTCGTGCCGATTACCAATGTCGCCTATGTCGGCTTGCGCCCGGAGGAGAACAACCAGGCCTCGGCATTGATGAATGTGGTGCGCAATCTCGGCGGAACGATCGGCATCTCCACGGTGCAAACCCTGCTGGCGCGGCGCCAGCAATTTCATCAATCCCATTACGTCGAGACGTTGAATCCCCTCAATCCCAATTACACCCAGAGCATCGACCGGATCGCGGGCGTTTTGAAGGCGCAAGGCTTGGCCCCCAGCGACGCCACAGCCGCGGCCATGGGGCAAATCTATCGCTCGCTGGTCCAGCAAACCTTGATGCTGTCCTATGTCGAAGCTTTTCACGTCATGATGATCGTCATCTTCTGCGCGCTGCCTCTGGTGCTCTTGATGCGCGGCCCCGCCAAGGGCGCGAAAACTGCGGGAGCTGCCGCATGAAATGGGCCATCACTCCAATATTGTTTTCGCTCGCGGCGTGCACGGTTGGCCCCAATTACGAGCAGCCGCAATTGGCGACGCCCGCGGCGTTTCAGGACCTGCCGCAGGCGGGTGCGGCACCTTTGAGTCAGCCCGCCGGTGGAGATGCCGACCTGACGCAATGGTGGCAGCAATTCCACGATGCCGAGCTGGAACGGCTGGTGACGCGTGCGCTAGCGGCCAATCTCGATCTGATGAGCACAGCATCGCTCATCCGTCAGGCGCGCGAGCAGGAGATCGTTCAGGGCGCCGCGGGGCTGCCGAGCGTGAACGCCACGGGCTCGGCGGTGCGGCTTCATTCCAACACCAACCCGCTGGCGACGCTCGGAGGTGGCGGCGGGCCGGCCGGCGCGGCCTCAAGCTCCGGAGGCAGCGATCTTCGGCTCTATTCCGCCGGCTTCGATGCGAGCTGGGAAATCGATGTATTCGGCGGCGTCAGGCGCGGCGTCGAAGCTGCGCGCGACAAAAGCGATGCCGCAGTCTGGCAATTGCGCGATGGCGAGGTTTCGTTGAGCGCAGAGGTCGCCAATGACTATCTGATGCTGCGCGCCGCCGAAGCCCGCATCGCGCTTCTGCAAAGCGCGCTTCAGCGTCAGCGCGAGACATTGGCTATCGTTCAGGCGCGCGCCACGGTCGGCTTCGTTACGGAGCTCGATGTGGATCAGCAAACTGCGCAGGTCGAAGCCACCGCGGCGCAATTGCCGCCGCTGGCCGCGCAGAGACTCGCACTTGTCCACGCCTTGGGCGTTCTTTTGGGCGAACAGCCCGAAACGATGGAAGCCGAGCTTCAGGCGACGGGCGCGATTCCGGCTGTTCCCGCAACGCTCCCTGTCGGACTTCCGTCCGATTTGCTGCGCCGGCGCCCCGATGTGCGGCAGGCCGAGCGCAATCTCGCGGCCGCGACCGCACAAGTCGGTGTGGCCGTCGCGCAGCTTTATCCGAAATTCAATCTTCTGGGCCTCGCGTCTTTCGCCAGCAATTCGCTGAATGGGTTCTTCTCCTCGGACAATTTCAGTGCGGCAGGGCTCGGCCTGATCCGGTGGCCGATTTTCACGGCCGGAAAATCGCGCGCCAATGTTCGCATCAGCGAGGAACAGCAGAATCAAGCCTATCTCGGCTATCGGCAATCCGTGCTGAAGGCGTTGCAGGATGCCGAAGATTCGCTCACGCGCTATACCAACGAGCAGCAACGGCTTGTTTCGCTCCAGAATTCCATTGCGGCGGCGACATCGTCTTATGCCATCGCAACCGATCAATATCGCTCAGGGCTGGTCACCTATTTGAACGTATTGACGGCCGAGACCGCACTTCTGAATGCGCAGGATGAGGCGGCGCAAAGCCGGGCCGCTCTCTCGGCCGATCTGGTGTCGCTCTACAAGGCGCTGGGCGGCGGCTGGTCGGCCTAGGAAAGGCATCCCTTGATGGCGAGGCGCTGAGCCGCTAAAAATTTGCCGTTCGACAGGGGAGGGGGCATTGCCGTCGCGTCGCTTGCTTGCCGGTTTTCTGTGCGGGGCGGCGCTGGTCTTTCCAGCGTTTGGCGCGGCCGGTGCGGACGCGGTGCCCGATTTCTCCGGCCCGTGGGGACGCAATGTCTTCAATTTGGAGTCCCCCGATGCCGGTCCCGGACCCATCCTCAATTTGAGACGGCTTGGAGCTGATGCCGCGCGCACGCTGGTCGATGGCGATCCCATTCCACTGGTCAGGGATTACAACAATCCGATTCTGAAGCCGGACGCCGCTGCGGTGGTGAAGCGGAATGGCGAATATTCGGAAAGCGGCCATGATGTGCCCGATCCGTCCAACCAATGCGGGACCTATTCGCCGCCCTATCTGTTCTCGATCATGCAGGGCATGCAGATGCTGCAGGGTAAGGATCAGATCGTCATCCTTTATACCCAGGACCACCAGGTCCGGCATGTGCGGCTGAATTCGGCCCATCCCCGCAATCTGAAACCCACGCCCATGGGCGATTCGGTTGCACATTATGAAGGCGAGATGCTGGTTATCGACACGGTGGGCGTCAAGCTCGAGCCCTACACCGTGGTTGACAGGTTCGGCACGCCGCAGAGCGAGGCTATGCATGTGGTGGAGCGTTACCGGCTGATCGATTCCGGGGAGGCGCAGGCGGCGCTGGACCGCCATTCGATGAAGACGGCCGTCACGGGTCCTATGGTCCCCGATCCGCATTATGAAAAGGCGCTCAGGGTCGAGCTCAGGATCGAAGACCCGAATATTTTTACGACGCCGTGGACGGCCAATGTCACTTATCGGCGCGTCATCCGCGGTTACAATGAAGGGGTCTGCGCCGAAAACAATGTGGACATGTTCCACCTTGGCGACACCAAGCACGTGCCAACCGCGAGCGTGCCGGATTTTTGAACGCGCGCTGGGAAAACCGGGCGAATGGCCCATCCCGCCTTGACGCAAGTCAATGATCGAAGCGGCTCTTCCCCGCTATTGTCCCCATGTCATCAGGGGTGGAAGCCATCATGCATTGGGGTCACCCCGAGATCGTCACACTGACGGCCAATCCCGCAATTGACGTTTCGACGGCGATTCCCACCCTGCTCCCCTTTCAGAAGATGCGTTGTGCGGAGCCGCGTCGCGATCCCGGAGGCGGCGGCGTCAATGTTGCGCGTGTCCTGAAGCGCTTTGGAATGCACCCGCGCGCCATCTATCCCGCCGGGGGCGATACTGGACAATTGCTGCGGCAGCTTTTGCGGCGCGAGGACATCGAGAGCCTGATCGTTCCCATTCAGGGGCAAACCCGGGAAGATTTCACGGTTGCCGAAGAAACCACGGGAAGGCAATTCCGTTTTGTCATGCCGGGCCCGTCCCTGAGCGAAGACGAATGGCGCGATTTGACGGCGGCCGTTGCCGATCTCGCACCACGGCCAAATCTGCTGATCGCCAGCGGCAGCCTTCCTGGCGGAGCGCCGGAGAATTTCTATGCCGATATCGCGGCCATGGCGGCGCGCATGAAGGCGAAATTTGTTCTCGATACATCGGGTCCCGCACTGGCCGCGGCCCTTGCCCATGGCGCGTATCTGATTAAGCCGAATTTGCGTGAAATGCGCGGCCTGGTCGGTGAACCGCTTGACAACGAGCAAGACTGGTTGCGGGCATCACGGCGTTTGATCGATACCGGGCGCACGGAAATCGTCGCACTGTCCTTGGCCGATCGCGGCGCGCTTCTGGTGACACGGGAGGGCGCCTGGCGCGGTTACGCGCCTCCCGTTACGCCCGTCAGCACGGTGGGTGCCGGCGACAGTTTCCTGGGCGCACTCGTTTGGTCGCTGATGTCGGACAAGAGCTGCGAAGAGACTCTGGGGTATGCCATAGCGGCGGGTACGGCGGCTCTGCATGCGCCAGGCACCGATCTGTGCCGACCCGACGACGTGGAGTTCTTTCTGCCGCGGATCAAAATTGAACAGCTAGGATGAAAGGACGCGCGAACGCGATATCATTTGCTTGCATTGTGCGCGTAGAACCGGCGCTTCACATATTCCGCTGCCACGAGATAGACCGCCGTCATGCCGGCGAGTGCCAGCACAAGGTCGAGCGGAAGCGGCACGAAGCCGAACCAGCGGCCCACGAAGGTATAGGGCAATAGAAACGCCAGCCAAACCGCCGAAAGCGAACTCACCACGAGCAGCGGATGCGGCCGGCTCCTGAAAGGAGCATTGCGTGTTCGAATGACGAAAATCACGAGCACCTGCGTGGCCAGCGACTCGACAAACCATCCGGTGTGAAACATCGCCTCATCGGTGCCGAACACCCACAAAAGCAGCCCGAAGGTCAGGAAATCGAACAGCGAGCTCGCTGGGCCGAGCACGAACATGAAATTGCGTACAAACCGGATATCCCAGTGCCGCGGCCTTGCGACCATCGCGTCATCGACGCGGTCCATGGGAATCGCGATTTCCGAAATGTCATAGAGCAGATTGTTGAGCAGGATCTGCACCGGAAGCATCGGCAGGAATGGCAGGAACAGAACGCCCCCCGCCATCGAAAACATGTTTCCAAAATTGGAGCTGGTTCCCATCATCACATATTTCATGATGTTGGCGAATGTCCGCCGGCCCTCGCGAACGCCTTCGGCGAGCACGCCGAGATCGGGCCGCAGCAGAATCATCGCCGCGGCCTCCTTGGCAACATCCACCGCGCCGCTGACCGACAGCCCGACATCGGCAGCCTGCAAGGATGGCGCGTCGTTGATGCCGTCGCCCAAATATCCCACCACATGGCCGCGGCGGCGCAGCGCCCGGATCAGCCGTGATTTCTGCGGCGGCGTCACGCGGCAAAACAGATTGACCGCTTCGATGCGCGCCGACAGCGCCTCATCGGAAAGCACGATGAGTTCGGGTCCCGTCAGAACGCCGGAAACTTCGATGCCAAGGGCGTCGCAGACATGTTGTGTGACATGTTCGTTGTCGCCCGTGACCACTTTGATGGCGACCCCGAGCTGTGTGAGCGCAGCAAGCGCGGGCCGGGCGCTTTCCTTGGGAGGATCGAGGAAAACCAGAAAGCCGGCGAACACGAGTTCCGCTTCATCGGCCAATTCGGCATGTTCGCGGCCGCGATCCGCTTCCCGCCAGGCCACGCCAAGAAGACGATATCCATCCCTGCCAAATTGGCGGAGAAGTTCGAGCGCGTGCGCGGTGGCGGCTTCGTCCAGGGGAAGAAACGTGTCGCTGTCTTGGGTCTGATAGCAGGCGGCCAGCTTAAGAACGTCTTCCGGCGCACCTTTGACGACGAGCTTCCGTTTGCCCGCCTTCTCAACCA
The DNA here is from genome assembly GCA_036264295.1 of Micropepsaceae bacterium. GTDB lineage: Bacteria > Pseudomonadota > Alphaproteobacteria > Micropepsales > Micropepsaceae > CAIYRG01. Next base: position 16,654 of record DATARE010000524.1, read on the forward strand.
GGATAGAGACGCGGCGGCGTTCGAAGTCGAAAGGGATCTCGTCGATTTTGATCCAATCGTTCAAATCGCTGTGCTTCGTTGCGAGGATCGCCTCGTCCAGCGGACTCTTCAGTCCTGTCTCGAACACGGCATTGAGATAAGCCAGCTCAAGGACATTGCGGCTTTCCGCGCCGGTCAGATCGATTTCCTTCACCAGGGCGATATGTGCTTCGGTCAGGGTGCCCGTTTTGTCACTGCAAAGCACATCCATGCTGCCGAGATCGTGGATGGCCGACAGGCGTTTCACAATGACTTGCTTTTGCGACATGCGCACGGCGCCATGGGCCAGCGTGACAGAGACCACCATCGGCAGAAGTTCGGGCGTCAAACCCACGGCAAGAGCAAGCGCAAAGAGAAACGATTCCAGCAGCGGCCGGTGAAACATCAGATTGGCCAGCAGCACGAAAAACACGAGCAGCATTGTCAGACGCACGATGAGCAGGCCGAAATCGCGGATACCCACGGCGAAGGCGGTGGGAGGCGGCTCGGCATGAAGAGATCGCGCAATGCCGCCGAGCTGGGTGTTTCGCCCCGTCGAGACGATGACGGCCTTTGCCGTTCCGCTGACCACCGAACTGCCCATAAACGCCGCATTCGGGGGAACCGCGGCCTTCTGCGCCTCCGAATCGAGCGCATCGCCTGCGTGCTTTTCCGCCGGGTATGGTTCGCCGGTCAGGAAGGCTTCGTTGATGTAAAGGTCTCGCGCTTCGATGAGGCGGCTGTCCGCGGGAACCAGATCGCCGGCGCAGAGGCTGATAATATCGCCTGGCACGCATGATGCCGCCGGGATGTCGCGGAATTGTCCGTCGCGCAAAACGCGCACGGTCAGCGCCACTTCCTGCCGCAGGCTTTCCGCCGCATTTTGCGCCCGATGCTCCTGGATGAAATCCAGAGTGACCGAAAGGAGCACCATGGCGGTGATGATCGCGAAACTCGCCGGGTCTCCGGTCGCCGCCGATGCCGCCGCCGCGCCGAGCAGAACCAGCACCAAAGGATTGCGAAACCGGCTGAGAAAATTCAGCAGCAAGCGCCGGCGCGGCCGGTCGTCGAGCCGATTGGCGCCATATCGGGCCAGCCGCTTGGCGGCCTCCGCCGACGTCAGGCCCGCCGGCGAGGTTTCGAAACCGCTTAGCGTCTCTGCAGCGGTCTCTTTCGAGAAATTGCCCGCTCCCACCACCTCTGCCAAGCGTGCCCCCTTTTGCCGTCGCCGGACTTTCCGTGATTTTGCGCAAAACCGCGGGACCGGGCGCAGTCAATGGCCAATGACCACGCGCCGTCAACGCCCGATTTCTGCGCCAAAGGGGATGGCTTTTGATCCGCGTCAATTCGGGCGTTGATGAAAGGGTTCAATGTCCACCTTCAGGGGGCTTATGTGCCCACCGATCGAATAGGGCACCGCATGCGACAAGAAAAATCCAAGGAATGGCAGATGTCAGGTGATGTTTCGCTTATCAGGCCGTTTGCCACGGTTTCGATGTCGGATGTGGATATTGTCGGCGGCAAGAATGCATCGCTCGGCGAGATGATCCGCAATCTTCGCAAGCTGAAGATCGATGTCCCGGACGGATTTGCCACGACTGCCGATGCGTATCGGGCATTTGTCGCCGACAATCGGATCGGCCCAGCCATTGCCGAGCATTTGAAGCGGCTGAAGAATGGCGCCGAGAATTTGGAAAAATGCGGCGCAGCCATTCGCGCCCAGATTCGCGCCGGCGAATTTTCCGAAGGCTTCCGGCAACAGATTCAGGCGGCTTATGCGAATCTTTGCCGCAAAGCCGGCGGCAAGAATATCAGTGTTGCGGTGCGCAGCAGCGCCACGGCGGAAGACCTGCCCGGCGCGAGCTTTGCCGGTCAGCTCGAAACATTTCTCAATGTCCGGGGCGAGCAGGCCGTGCTCGAAGCGCTACGCGGCTGCTTCGCCTCCTTGTTCACCGATCGTGCGATTGCCTATCGCGAAAGCCGCGGTTTCGATCACATGAAGGTGGCGGTGTCCGTCGGCGTTCAACGCATGGTGCGTTCGGACAAAGCCGGCTCCGGAGTGATGTTCAGCATCGACACCGAGACGGGCTTCCCCGATGTGGTCCTCATCAATGCCGCCTGGGGACTGGGCGAGTATGTCGTGCAGGGCATTGTCGATCCGGACGAATATGTCGTGTTCAAGCCTTTGCTGGCACAACCGAAGCTCAAGCCGATCATCGAAAAGCGTTCCGGCGCCAAAGAACGCAAGCTCGTTTACGGCGCGCGCGGCGGCAAAACCACGCGCAACGTGTCCACAACCCTGCGGCAACGCCAAAGTTTTGTTCTCGACGATGCGGAAATCTTGACCCTGGCGCGATGGGCGGCCGCCATCGAGCAGCATTATGGCCGGCCCATGGATATGGAATGGGCGAAAGATGGTGAAACCGGCAAGCTGTTCGTTGTGCAGGCACGCCCGGAGACCGTGGAATCGCGACGCATTGCCGGAGCGTTGAAGAGCTACACCCTCAAACAGAAAGGCAAGGAGCTTGTCCGTGGGCTTGCCATCGGCTCGGCCATCGCGGCCGGCAAGGTGTGCCGCCTGAAATCCGCACATGAGAGTCATCGTTTTCCCGATGGTGCGATTTTGGTCACCGAAATGACCGATCCGGATTGGGGCCCGATCATGAAGCGGGCATCCGCTATTGTGACAGCCCATGGCGGACGCACGTCGCATGCGGCCATTGTCAGCCGCGAACTCGGGCTGCCCGCCATTGTCGGAGCGAGCGGCGCCACGCGTCTTCTGAAAGACGGCGACAACGTTACCGTCTCCTGCGCCGAGGGCGACGAAGGCGTGGTCTACAAAGGGCTGCTGAAATTTGCCGAAACCGAACTTGCCATAGACCGCATCCCCAAAACCCGTACGCACGTGATGTTCAACATGGCGGACCCCGCGGCGGCATTGCGGTGGTGGCGTTTGCCGGCAGACGGCATCGGCCTGGCGCGCATGGAATTCATCATCA
>DATARE010000369.1:0-6179 GCA_036264295.1 Micropepsaceae bacterium
ATTCCCGTTGGCACGCTTGAAATCGCCCAGCTTGCCAACGATCCAATTTCCGCGAGCGCGGCCGGCTGGTGCTCCAAGCGGGAGGCGGAAAATGAGCGCGCCCACGCCGGATTTGAAACCCCATATGCCGCCTCCGCTGAACGAATGCTGTGGTTGCGGCGATGGCATCAAAGCCGAAACCCCGGAATTGGTGGAAAACCGGATTGGGTTGTCGTCCATTGCGTATCGCATCGGCGAATATGCCCAATTTCGCGCCAGTCTGCATGCACGGCTCTCATCGTCAGATTTCCGGCAGCTTGCGAACCTGCGCACGCGCGAGGATGACGACTTCACCATCGGTCTGATCGACGCCTTTGCCTGTTCGGCCGATGTCTTGACCTTTTATCAGGAGCGGATCGCCAACGAATCCTATCTGCGCACCGCGAAGGAACGTGTTTCCCTGCAGGAGATGGGTAGACTCGTCGGTTATCGCCTGCGGCCCGGGGTTGCGGCGGAAACCTGGCTTGCGTTTGCCCTTGAAACGCCACCTGCCCCGCCGCCAAATCTTGCGCCGGAGCCCGGCAACTTTGTGACCGGTGTGCCATCGAGTCTTTCCCTCGATATCGGATTCCAGGTCCAAAGCGTCCCGGGGCCTGGCGAAAAGCCGCAAGTCTTCGAGACGGTCGAGCCGCTCGCAGACGCGCGTCCCGCATGGAACGCGATGGTTCCCTGGCTTAGCGAATCGCGGCGCCCAGGCCGTGGCGACACGTCCACCTACCTCGACACGGTGAGGAACAATCTCAGGCCTGGGGATGCTTTGGTATTTCTCGGCGATGAGTTTCTGAACAACCAGAACAGCAACAACTGGGATTTCCGTATTCTGGATCATGTCGAGCTTCAGCCGGGCGCCAATCGCACGCTCGTCACGTGGAAGCGGGGGCTCGGTTCGATTCAACCGTTCAAGAATCCTGCCCAAACGCCTGAAGCGCATGTCTTGCGCAAACGCGCGGCTGTCTTTGGTCACAACGCACCAATCTGGCGCGCCATGCCCAGTTCCTATCGGATCGATTATGTGGCGCATTTTGGCGGTACCTCCGATCAAGGCGATTGGCCAAACTTCAATCTTTCCCCGGCCGGTGCCACAAGCACCGGCGGTCACGTCGATCTCGATGTGGTCTATGCCGATGTCCAGAATGGCGGCTACGCCATTTTGGCGAAGGGTGGTTTCAATTATCCGAATGAGCCGGCGCCCGCTGGCACCTATGTCGAACTCTATCAAATTGCCAATGTCGCCGAGGTATCGCGCGCTGAATTCGCCATTTCGGGCAAGGTCACGCGAGCGCGGTTAACCGGCGAGAATTATCAAATATTCCAAGCTGGGACCCCTGTGCGCGAGACCAGTGTATTCGCTGCGAGCGAGCAACTGAGTTTCGCGCAATATCCGGTGGATGATCCTGTTTCCGATTGGGTACCGGTCAACGCTCCTGCTGATGGCCTATTGCCGGGGCGCAAACTGATCGTGCGGGGGGCGCGCGTGAGCGACGGTGTGCCGATCGTCGTGGAAGCAACTTTGGTTGCCGCCCATTCGGTCGATGACACGCGCTGCGAACTGGAGATCACGCCGCCGCTTGCTGCTCCACTGCAACGTGACAGCGTGGTGGTTCATGCCAATGTGGTACTCGCTTCCCATGGCGAGTCGGTGTCGCAAATTCTCGGCGCCGGCAATGCGAGCGCCGCGTTTCAGCGCTTCGAACTGAAACAGCTTCCGCTCACCTATCGGGCCGCCGCCAACGAAATCGGTGCCGCGGCCGAACTGACGGTGCGCGTGGGCGACATCGCCTGGACCGAACGGTCCACAATGTATGGCGCCGCGCCCACCGAGCGTGCCTTTGTGCTCACCACGGATGAACAAGGTCGTGAATTCGCGGTGTTTGGCGATGGTGTGCGCGGCGCGCGCTTGCCGAGCGGCATCAACAATATACGAGCCTCTTACCGCAAAGGGCTGGGGATCGCGGGCAATGTCGCGGCCGGCAGCCTGACGCAATTGATGACCCGGCCACTCGGCCTGAAGAGCGTAAGCAATCCCTTCACGGCGGAAGGCGGAACCGACCCCGAAGATGCCGACGCGGCGCGCGACAGTATTCCCATCACCACCCGAACGCTCGGCCGCGCCGTCTCGCTTCTCGATTATGAAGATTTCGCCCGCGCCTTCAGTGGCGTTGCCAAAGCGCAAGCTCAGGTGCTCCAGCTTCCCGGCGGGCCGACCGTTGTCATCACCATTGCAAGTCCCGCCGGTACGCCACCGCTGACGAGTGCGAGCCCAACCTGGACGAACCTCTTGGCTGCACTCAAATCGAGTGGCGACCCACATGTTTCAGTTATTTTGCTCGCGCTTCAGTCGAGCACGTTCCGCATCGGTCTGAAAGTCAAATGCGATTCCGTCTATGATCCGAAAGCCGTGTTGGCGACGGTCGAAACGGCATTGCGCGCGCATTATGCGTTCGATCAGCGAGCATTGGGCCAACCCGTTCAGCAATCCGAGGTCATTGCGGTCGCGCAGAATGTCCCTGGCGTTGTTGCGATAGATCTTACGCGGCTCTATGGCGGCACGCAGCCCTTCCCGCAAACCTATCCATCCAAACAGGTTCGTCTGCTGGCCTCGCGCATGCGCGTACAGAATGGTGTCCCATTGCCGAGCGAGCTCTTGACGCTCGATTCCGGCCCCCTCGATCAGTTGGAGCAGATGACATGAGCAGCCTCACGGCGGATCGTCTCTATTCGCTGCTGCCGGCGATTTATCGGCTCCGGGATGTGGACCAAGGTGAGCCGCTCCGCGCGCTGATTGAGGCGTTGGCGAAAGAATTTGCAGCGCTCGAGGAGAATCTCGACCAGCTTTACGATGATCAGTTCATAGAAACCTGTGCTGGATGGGTTGCACCCTATATCGGCGACTTGATTGGGTATCGGCCCCTTCACGGTGTATCGCCGAATATCGCCTCGCCCAGGGCCGAAGTCGCCAATACCATCGCGTATCGCCGCCGCAAGGGCACGGCGCTGATGCTTGAGCAATTGGCGAGCGATGTGACGAGTTGGCCGGCTCACGCCGTGGAATTCTTTCAGGAGCTCGCGACGACACAATATATGAAGCATATCCGGCCGCTGGCTTACGCGATGGCGGATCTGCGCAACATCGAAGCAACGCTGCTGCGCGACGGGCCCTTCAATGGCTTTGCCCATACCGCCGAAATGCGCCGGCCGGAAAGCGGCACGCGGCGTTACAACATTCCCAATATTGGTATTTTCCTGTGGCGGCTGCTGTCGCTTCGGCTGACAGCCGTACCGCTGACGCCGCACACAGGCGATGCGAGCGGCCGCAAGTTTCGCGTCAATCCGCTGCGTGCGGATCTGCGGCTGTTCCGTCATGCTCAGACGGAAGACGACATCACGCATTTTGCCGAACCGATCAACGTGCCGGAACCCTTGTCTGTCCGGCTGATGGCGCTGGCTGTTCGGGCGGCGCAATCCAGTGTTTCGCCTCCGCCCGACGCAGTTTTGGATGACGATTATGGCGATGGCGAAAGCTTGGTGCTGATGCGGCCTGGCAATCCCCCTTCGTCTGTGCCTGTGGAGAAGGTTCGAGTCTGTGATTTGCGGGACATTCTGGATTCCGGCGGCAACGTCATTGGCTGGAATCACGAAAATTCGGTGCCGGCCGGGACAATCGGCTTCGATCCCGAACGGGGCCGTGTTCTCTTGGGCGACCCGCAAGATGGCCCTTTGCTTGCGACGTTCCATTACGGCGCGACGAGCGCCATCGGTGGCGGCGAATATGAACGCACACCGGACGGCGAGGATTTGTCGAACCAGCGCACGATCGCCGGCAGCAATGCCTTGCAGCCGGAACTGGATGCGATTTCCGGCGGCGGCCGTCTTCTGATTGGCGATAGCCTCACCTATGCGCAAACCCCCGTCCTTAAGGTGGACGATGTGCTGGCGCAGGGTGCGCCTGGCCATCAAGTCGTAGTCGCCGCGATCGATTCGGCGCGGCCTCTCATCGCCACGGCTGGCGAGATAACGCTGGCCATCGGCGCGCGAGGACAATTGGTGCTGGATGGACTGGTTTTCTCCGGCGGTGCGCTCCGTCTGGCAGCCGCAGCCGATGATGAGACGCGCGAACTGATCCTGCGCGACTGTACGCTTGTGCCGGGCCTGTCGCTCAAGCCGGACGGCAGTGCTGTTGCACCGGGTGCCCCCAGTTTGATCGTCGAGCATCCTTTCGCGCGGGTGACGTTGGATCGCTGTATCACCGGGCCGTTGCAGATCACAGGTGATGCCCAGCTCACCATGACGGATTGCATCGTCGATGCGGGCGCGCCGGAAAACGTCGTCTATGCCGCCGACAACGCCGGCGGACCCGGTGGCACGCTCAACGTTCGTGAAAGCACGCTGATCGGCAAGCTGCACACCAAGCTGCTGCAGCTTGCCTCCAACAGCATTTTTTTCGCGCGTCTTGGCGAGCCCCCGGGAGAGACATGGGATGCACCAATAATTGCCGAGCGGCGGCAAGAGGGCTGCGTGCGCTTCTGCTATGTGCCGACAGGTTCGATCACACCGCGCCGTTTTCGTTGCGTGCCCGATAAGGACCATCCTGCGGCGCTGCCGCATTTCACCTCGCTACGCTATGGCGATCCCGCCTATGGCCAGCTTCGCAGCGCGACCGACCTTTCCATTCGCCAAGGCGCAGACGACGAAAGCGAAATGGGCGTTCTGCACAGTCTTTTCCAACCGCAACGCGAAACCAATTTGCGCATCCGGCTCGATGAATATCTGCGCTTTGGGCTTCACGCCGGCATCTTCTACGCCACCTGAAAGAAAGAGTTTGGAGGACCACCATGGGGGCCGATTTTTCAAGAGTACGTTTGAACCCGTTGCTCGACTATGCCGGCGTGGAACTTCAACAAGGACGCGTTCTTCTCGATGCCGATCTCAATGAGCTGAACGCCATTATCGACCGGCGCTTTCGCGCGCTCGCCAGCGATACGTTGGGCCGTGCCATGGTCTCCTCGACCACACCGGATGCATTCAAGATCAGCGTCGCGGCGGGTTCGCTGCTAATCGATAAAGGACGTCTATATGTCGACGGCCTTCTCGCGGAAAATCACGGTGCCGCTTCCATCGATCCCGCAAAGCGCGTGTTCGACGATTTGCTGGCTGAACTGCAATTCACCGACAAGATCGATTACGCAGCGCAGCCTTATCTTCCGAGTCCGCCGGCGCTGCCAAATGCGGGGCGTCATCTTGTTTATCTGGATGTGTGGAATCGCGAAGTTACGAACCTGGAATGGCCGGGACTTGTCGAAAATGCCGTCGGCGTAGACGCCACATCGCGCATCCAGACAGTGTGGCAGGTGCGGGTGCTGAGCGGCGATGTCGGCACCGGTGTGACCTGTCAAACGCCCGATGACGATGTTCCTGGCTGGGACGGGATTATTGCGTCCTCTACCGGTGTCCTCACCACCGGCACGTTCGATGTTGCGGCGGTCGATGATCCTTGTGAGCTGCCGCCGAGCGGCGGATATCGCGGGCTGGAGAATCAGCTCTATCGCGTGGAAATTCATGATCCAGGGCTGCCGGGTGCGGGAGCTACGTTCAAATGGTCGCGGGAAAACGCCAGCGTCGGAAGTTGCGTCGCGACCGTGATCTCAGGCGGAGAATTGGAGCTGGAGACGCTTGGCCGGGACGATGTTTTACGATTCAGCACCGGCGATTGGGTTGAGATCACCGACGATATCCGGGAATTTTCGCAAGCGCCGGGTGAAATGCGGCGCATCACGGTCGACGACGCCACGCGGCGCATCCAATTTGCCCCGGCATTGCCTGCCGCCATGCTGCCGGGAAGCTTTCCCGACAGCACGTTCCCAGGCACCCGGCATATGCGGGTGCGGCGCTGGGACCAGAAGGGGTTGATCTTCCGCACCGATTCCAGCGGTACACCCGTGCAGGTACAGGATCTCGATGCTTCGGGTTCCACTGGCGTCATCGCAGTTCCCGCTGCCACCACGACATTGCTGCTGGAAAATGGCGTGACTGTTCAGTTTGATTCCACTGGCGCAAGCGGATTTCGTGCGGGTGATTATTGGGCTTTCGCCGCGCGCACGGCAGATGCGAGCGTCGAGATTCTCGACCGGGCGCCGCCACGC
>DATARE010000035.1:0-1665 GCA_036264295.1 Micropepsaceae bacterium
CGCGATGGCAGCAGAGCGGCCGGAACAGAACATGCGGCCGGCCTCGCAATGACCGAAATGGGGCATAACCCGCCGTTGTCGTGGATCGAGGCGGGCGTTGTGAGAGGGGCCGAAGAACTCTACTCGATTTCTATGTATCAACCCCGCAATTGCCACAGTCTCGTTGTACCCTCGCGAGTATCGGCCAACTGTGAGTGGGTTAGCGATTTTTATGAGCAATTTGGGCGGTGCCTGATCTCCACCTGATAAAACAGGCGAACAGGGGTGGGGACGGTTCGGCAACGTCGACTGCGCACATATTTGCGCGGAGGCGATGAAGGCTGCAGCCCACGGGGGCGTTTTGCTGCTGATTTGCTGCAGGAACAGCAGCGACTGGGTGGCGCTTCAATGAATGGTTGTAGGCCGCCACGCCTGCTCGCACTTCCGCTTTTGGCCAGTCCAAAGCGGGGAGGACGACGGTATGCGCTTGCTTCTCAGCGCTAGGCCTAGGCGATCCGGCGCTTTGCCAAGCGGAACGCTAGTCGAGGCGCTTGTTTTCGATCTCCTTTTTCGCGCGCTCGCGTTCGCGCAGTTCCGCGGTGCGCTCTTCTTTGCGGCGCCCGAAACGGACCCGATTTTCCTTCGCTTGCGTTTCGGCCTCGGCGCGCCGGCGCTTCTTGCGATATTGGTTGAGGTTGATGATCATCGCGTCTGAAGTCTCCGTTGCGATGACAATAGGCGCGAAAAACTCAGGTGTTTCAAGAGCAATATCGTCATTCCGGGACGGCCCTTGGGCCGGGCCCGGAAGCCATGGACGCCGGCTCGAAGGCCGGCACGAACGTGGGCAGGCCATGCGCGGCGAGAAAGGTCGCGGCTTGGAGGACGGGATGCCGACTGAGCCGCCAGGTGCTTGCGGTGCGATGCGTCGGCGTTTTTCAGCTTTTCTCAACAAAGTCACCCGCACACTGCATCGTTGTCCCCCCAATGCAGAGGGTAAAATGCGTGCGATCATCCCAACGCTAATCGGTTTGGTAGCTTTCGCGGCCACGTCGGTACAGGCAGCCCCGGTCCCAACCAACCCGCATCACCACTCGAAATGGCGCGAGACGCCGACACAGAATGTCCGAAAGAGCAATCAGTACGATCATCTCGTAAGCACCAACAGCAGCTTTCGTGCGTCCCGGATGAGAAAGGAATGCGGGCCGATCAGCGATGCCGAGTTGCGTGCCGACTGCCTCGGGTCCTTTAGTGCGTATGAGCCCCGGTAGGGCATGGATGATGTTGGTCGCCTTGCCGGTGTAGCCGCCGGCGCCCAGCCGCAAGCCGGTCGCAACCCCGTAGGCCAGCGTCTGATGGGTTGACGCCGACCGTAAAGAAGGAGCCCCGGGCCCAAGTGTCTGGGGCTTCTCAGCCGACGATGTCACGATGGATATTGGAGGCACTACGAGCCGGTCGCGGTGCCGCTCGCCCTGCCTCGCCTAGCGGAAGGTACCGTTTTTCCCGAGCCAAGTCCGTATCGTCACCACCAGGCAAGCGGCCAAACTGTCATGGCCTGCCGTCCGCAGCGCCGGCAGCGGCATATCTGGGCATACCAGCCGGCGCCGCACTCATCAAAGCCCTCATGCCCGGTATCCTCCCCGCAATCTCGGCAGAAGCGGCAGAACCGCTCCGGTCGGTCGGCGGAAA
>DATARE010000047.1:0-1626 GCA_036264295.1 Micropepsaceae bacterium
TGTGGCGCGGCGGCCGCCTCGAGCCTTTGCCATAGCTCGACATTCTTGACCGGTTTTTTATCGGCGGTGCGCCAGCCATTGCGTTTCCAGCCAGCCATCCAAGTCGTAACACCGCCCTTGAGATAATTCGAATCCGTATGGAAATGAACCGTGCATGCCCGGTTCAGCGCCTCCAGGGCCGCGATCGCTCCGGTCAATTCCATGCGATTATTGGTGGTCAAGGCTTCGCCGCCAAAAAGCTCTTTTTCGTGCGCGCCGAAGCACAGAATAGCGCCCCAGCCTCCCGGACCTGGATTGCCGGAACAGGCACCATCAGTCCAGATCGAAACCTCGCCGTTCATCGCAGCAAACCGAGCTCACGGGCGCTGCCGGTTTGTTGATGAAAGCACAATTTGCCGACATATTCGAGCGGGTCCTTAGGGTGCACCAAGGCATCCGCCGGGACATGCAACCAATCGACGAGGCGGGTCAGGGCGAAACGCAGCGCCGCCCCTCGCGCCAGGATGACGAACGCACCGACTTCCGCTCCGGTTAATTTGCGGACGCTTTCGTAGCCGTTAAAAAATGCCAACCCCTTGGCGATGTTGAACGAACCGTCCGGTTCGAAACACCAGGCATTGAGACAGATCGCGACGTCGTAAGAGAGTTCATCCGTGCAGGCGAAGTAGAAATCGATGAGCCCGGATAATTCATCGCCAACGAACAAGACATTGTCGGGAAAAAGATCGGCATGGATAACGCCTTTCGGCAAATCGCGCGGCCAGCTTCCGGCGAGATAGGCCAACTCCGCCGCTATTTCCGCGGCGAGGCCCGGCCGCACTTCATCGGCGCGCGCGCCTGCCTCATCGAATAGGGCCGGCCAGGCGTCGATGCCCAAGGCATTGGCGCGATATAAGGCGAAGCCGGCGCCGGCCCGATGTAGCCTGCCAAGCGCCTCGCCAACCGCCGCGCAGCAGTGGGCGGTGGGGCTTCTGCGCCACCTGCCTTCGAGAAAAGTCACGATTGCCGCCGGGCGGCCCGCGATCCTGCCGAGCGCGCGGCCATGTCTATTCGTTACCGGTTGCGGGCAATTTAGTCCGTGACCGGCCAGATGCTCCATGAGCCCAAGGAAAAACGGCAGATCTCCTTCGTCGACCCGCTTTTCATAGAGCGTGAGGATGAAATAGCCCGCATCGGCGTGCAAAAAATAATTGGAATTCTCAACCCCTTCGGCAATTCCCTTCAGGGCAAGAACGCGGCCAAGATCATAGTCGCCAAGAAAGCTAGCGAGGTCCGCCTCGTTGACTTCGGTATAGACGGCCATGGCGCATCTGCGCGGTTAAACGCGCGCGCGGCCGATCCGCGGCGCCCTTTGGTGTTAGCCACCCCAATGCAGGAAATCAAACGCTCGCCTGCGATCGCTTTAGGTTTGGCTGCTCCTCGGCTCTGTCTGTTCGCGGCCACCTACGCGGAGACACGCTCTCGATTCTTGCCGGTTTCGGCGACAACCGCGTGGGCATCGGGCTGGATAACGCCGCAAGACACGATCAGCCTGACCGCCTCGTCCGGGCTGATAGGGAGTTCAATGACATCGCGCGACGGCAGAAAGAAGTAAAATCCAGTTGTCGGATTGGGGGTGCAGGGCAG
>DATARE010000063.1:0-3217 GCA_036264295.1 Micropepsaceae bacterium
CCGGAAGCTTCGCCCGGCCCGATGGATTCGCATTATCTCTTCGAGCGCTTCGCCGCCGCAGCAAAGGCCCGCATCTAGCGCCGTTCATTCAGTTTTGGGCGCATCCACGGCAAGGATCGTGTCGCGCCTGATCGTCACCACGTTGTCACGCGACTTTGTGGACACCATCGAGTTCGCGTTTCATGGCGCGAGCGGTGACCGCAAGATCATGCGCAACTTGCATGTCCATCCAAAGCTCGGGCCCATTGCCCAGAAACTTGCCGAGCCGCAGGGCGATGTTCGGTGTGATTGCCACGTCCTCGGCGAGGATGGCGTAAAGCATTGAGCGCGAAATGCCGAGCGCACGGGCGATTCCAATCTTCGGCATGTTAAGCGCTGGAAACACGTCCTCGCGCAGCACTGCACCGGGGTGAGTCGGGATTCTGCTCATTAGTGGTAGTCCTCCACGTTCACATCGATTGCACCTTCACCGTCCCACTTGAACGTCAAACGCCAATTGCCGCTAACCGAGACTGAGTAGGTGTCCCCGCGAGTGCTCTTCAAACGATGAAAGCCCAATCCCGGTACATTCAGTACTTCTGGCCGGCGTGCGCGCTCCAACATGTCCAACAGACGTTGCAAGCGAGCCGCGTTCACAACGCTCAAGCCTCGCGTCTCGCCGGTGGCGTGAACCCGCGCCAGCGCTTTGTCGCGGAACGACTTGACCATTGTCCAATGATATTGGACATGTGAAGAGTGTCAAGCAGTATTGGACAAAGAATTGCCTCCCAGAGGCCCGTGCCGATCGTTCGCGTGATGTTCGTATGAAGACAACGCTAGGAATTGTCCACATGGCGCTTGCGGGATTTTCGCGGTAATAATGCTGTGGAATCCAAATGCGAAACAGACCCTGGGAGGGCGCGATGGCGAAAGAGCGCAGCTTTGGCGAAGAATTGGGCGAACCGGTCGCGGGAAACGGCCTTCTTCATCGGCGCTTCTTTCTGCAAAGCGGGGCCGCGTTGGCCAGCGCCGCCGCCGCGGTAACCGCCGCGCGCGCCGAATCCATCGGCGCCATCTCGCCGCCGACTATGACCAAGCCGGGAAGCGGCTTCACCGCCTACGGCATGCCGTCCCATTGGCGCGATAACATCAAGCGCATCCTCGTCACCAATGCGCCGCCGGCACGCGAAGTCACCGGCTCATCGCGCACGCCGCTGCACCTCCTGGAAGGCGCCATCACGCCGGCCGGCCTGCATTATGTGCGCATCCACAATGGTGTTCCCGATATCGATCCCAACCAGCACACGCTCACCATCTACGGCATGGTGAAACAGCCGCTCACCTTCACCGTGGATTCGCTGATGCGCTATCCCATGCAGTCGGAGATTCGCTTCATGGAATGCGCCGGCAATTCCGGCGGCATGAATGCACCGATGGCGCCCCAGCAAACAGCGGGCGACATTCACGGTCTTCTTTCGGGCTCGGAATGGACGGGCGTGAAGCTCTCCACCCTCCTTGACGAAGCCGGGCTGGATTCCAAAGTCAGCTGGATTCTCGCCGAGGGTGCGGACGGCGCCGGCATGAGCCGCAGCGTTCCGGTGTGGAAGGCGATGGATGACGCGATGATTGCGCTCTATCAGAACGGCGAGCCGATTCGCCCCGAGCAGGGCTTTCCGATGCGGCTGCTGCTGCCGGGCTTCGAAGGCAACACCAATGTGAAATGGCTTCGCCGCCTCAAGGTGATGGACACGCCGATGTACACGCGCGATGAGACCTCGCGCTACACCGAGCTGATGCCCGATGGCAAAGCACGGGAATTCATGCTGCAGATGGAACCCAAATCGGTGATTCTGAAGCCCTCCTTCGGCGTCAACATGCAGGGCGCGGGCTATTATGAGATCTCCGGCCTTGCGTGGTCGGGCTTGGGGCGCGTGCGGCGCGTCGACATCTCCGCCGATGGCGGCAAGAGCTGGACGGAAGCGGCCCTCACCGGTCCCGTGCTGCCCAAAGCGCTGACGCGTTTCCGCCTCCCCTGGATGTGGAGCGGCGGCCCCGCGACGCTGATGAGCCGCACCACGGACGAGAAGGGCGTGGTCCAAAAGACGCATGCCGATTGGGCCGCGCAATATGCGCCGCGGCAGGCCTTCCATTTCAGCGCCATCCAGAGCTGGGGCGTGGCCGCCGACGGCAAGGTGAGCAATGTCTATGTCTAGCCGCATTGGGGGCGTCGCGGCCGCGGCGATCATCGTCGCGACATCGGCATTTGCCGCAACGCCGGCTCCGCCGAAATTGGGCCGGCCCGCGAGCCCGGACGAAATCGCCCGCATCGACATCAGCATTCCTCCCGACGGCAAAGGCTTGCCTTCCGGTTCGGGGTCGGTGTCGCAAGGCGCGATGGTCTTCGCGCAGAAATGCGCTGTTTGCCATGGCGCCAATGCGGAAGGCACGCCGAGCGGCGACCGCCTTGTCGGCGGCATCGGCTCGCTCAATTCGCCCAATCCGGTGAAGACGGTTGCGTCCTATTGGCCTTATGCGACGACGGTGTTCGATTACATCCGCCGCGCCATGCCGATCACCAACCCGCAATCGCTGCAGAACGATGAGGTGTATGCGGTTACCGCCTATGTCCTCTCGATCGACAATATCGTTGCGAAAGACGCGGTGCTCGACTCACAGTCGCTGCCCAAGGTGCAGATGCCCAACCGCGCCGGCTTCGTGAACTGGGAACCCAGACTGCTGAAGCCCTAATAGGGCTTATTCCGCATCGCCGTTGCCATTGCCATTGTCGGGGGCAATCCAGCCTTTAAGATCGGCGGTCGGCGGCATGCCCACGACGTTATAGCCGGCATCGACGAAGTGCACTTCTCCAGTCACGCCCGCCGATAGGCCGGACAGAAGATAGAGCGCGGCGCCGCCGATATGGTCGAGCTCGATATTTTTCTTCAGCGGGCTGTGCGCCTTGTTCCATTTGAACACCATGCGTGCGTCGCCCACCGCCGACCCGGCCAGCGTGCGCATCGGGCCGGCCGAGATCGCGTTGACGCGGATATTATCCTTGCCGAGGTCGGCAGCGAGATAACGCACGCTCGCTTCCAGCGCCGCCTTGGCGACGCCCATCACGTTGTAATGGGGCATCCATTTCTCGGCGCCGTAATAGGTGAGCGTGAGAAGCGAGCCCCCCGCCCGCATCAGCTTCTCGGCGCGTTGCGCGACGGCGGTGAACGAATAGCAGCTGACC
>DATARE010000102.1:0-2875 GCA_036264295.1 Micropepsaceae bacterium
CTGCGCACGTCTGCGGCGAGCGTCTTCAGCGCCTGCACCGCCGGATAGTTTGTGGAGGAACTGCGCACGCGGTTGAGCGCCACAAATTCCGAACCGATCAGGAAAGCATCCACGCCACCGGCGGCCGCGCACAGATGCGCATAATGCAGCACCATCCGGCGCCAGCCCCAATCCGTGCCGCCCGTCCAATGGACTTGCGTTCCACTGACGCTGAAATCCCCGATTGCCGCGCCACCGAAGAAAGCGTCGACTTGCGTTGCGGCGGTACCGGTCTTGTCTGGGCTCCCACCCACGCCGGGCGCCGGATCACAAGTTATACGGCCCCGCCATGGATAGACCGGCTGACCGGCGGCACCAGTGTACGGATCGGAAAGTGCGTTTGCCGCGGGTATATCCATGAACAGAAACGGGCAGAACATTACCCGCAAACCCCGCGCTTTCAGGATCGCGATGGCCTGCACCACGGACCCATCCGACGGCGTACCGCCATAGGCGGGACGTCCGTCCACAAGCGAAATCGCGTGCGCATCGGTACGCGCAACGCCATTGACGCTCCAGGTCTCCGGATAGGTGATCTTATCGGCCACCTCGACGCCGGGTTTAACCGTGCAATGATCCGCCCGCAGATTATCGCCAAACCAGCCTACCACCAGGGAAACAGCGCCAAGATTGGGCGCGAGCGTCTCCAGATCATCGAGCGACGCCACCATGTCGGCAACAGCCGTCGAGCCATGCACATTCTGCGGCGTGGTGGTGCCTTTGCCGTCATCGGCATTCACCGCGTCCGTCGCGTAAACGAATTCTCCCGCACCCGGGATTAGAGCCACGCCGGCGAGCCGGCTTTCCAGCGAATCGGGATTGTCCGCAGAGAGCGACCTGATCAACTCGAACTGAAGCTGCGGAATGCGATTGCCGAACGCAGCCAGCGCCAGATTTTCGAACACGACATAGCAGAGCCCGCGGTAGGCAGGCGTGTTGCCGCTGCCTTCGATGGTTTCGATCAGCGGGTCCGCGCTCTGATCCTCGGTCCCGGAATGGAATCGCGTAACGGCCGTGGAAAGATCGAACAGCTTGCCGTCCGCCCACACACGGCCGAGGCCGTGCACCACGCCTTCCGCAAGACCCACCGCAAAGGAAATCGAATAGAGATAATTGGTGGATACGACCGTGGTCCCGCCGCCGCCCTTGCCGCCACCGGCGGACTGGCTGGTGGTCACCGCGGTTTCCTTGAAGCGCGTCGCCCAGATGATTTCGCCGGCCACGCGGACCCGGCCGTAAACCACGGGAATCGCGGCGCCCTCACTGGATGCCTGGATTGCGGTGTCGGCGAGACGCGGACTTTCGCGGGTGTTTCGGTTGTTGGACGCGAAGAGCGCATTGTCGATGGCGGCGCCGCCAATCGTACCGAGCGCCGCTCCTATCGTGCCGCCGATAGGCCCGCCAATAGCCGTGCCGATGATCTGCCCGGCGGCTTCCAAAACCAGAGTGGCCATGAATCAGACTCGAAAAGCGAATGTCAATTTGCGACGCCAGGCGCGTCCGAAAATTTCCTCGGCCACGCGCGCATTCTGGCGTGCATGGATCAATGTCGGGTCGCCAGAAGTCTCCGCGATAATGGCGCAATGTTTGGCCGGCCCTCGCGGCACCATGCGGAACAGCGCGATGTCGCCGGGCGCAGCATCGATGCGGTCGATCTCGCCGAAATGCCGCTTCAGCGCGGCATAGAGCGTTTCATCGCCGGAGGCTTCCGCCCAGTCTCCGGAATAAGGCGGCGGCGTCTCGGGTTCATCGCCCATCAGCTCGCGCCAAACGCCACGCAGCAAGCCAAGGCAATCGCAACCGACGCCCTTCAGACTCGCCTGATGCACATAGGGCGTGCCGATCCAGCCGCGCGCCGCGTCGATCAGGCGGCCAGGCTCAATTGCCATAACGGCTTTTTCCATCCAGCAGATCGCCGCGGCTGGGATAAGACAGCACGGCATCGTTTCCCGGCATGTAGGGGAAGCCCCGGAAATTCGCCTGGTTGACAAATTTCGCTTTGCAGGTTGTGAACTGCTTGTCGCAGCCTGCCGTGACGGCGAAGCCGTCGCCCGCTGCCACCGCTTCGCTCATGGCCTGCCACAATTCGAGCGTGACAGCGGAGACAGCGTTCGCGTGGCGCTTGATCTCCATCGACCGGCCATTGTTTGCGCCGCTTGTCCACGCCAGTTTGCCGCCGGAAAACCACCCGGGCGCAAAGCTGTCGAGGCCGCTCACGCTGAATCGCCGCGCATCGGTTGCAACCGTCACAGCGCCACTTGCATGAAAGGCCGCATCGCTCAAATCCACCGTGCAGCGCCCATCGCCGAGATCGGCATCGCAGGAATAGCCGTAAGCGCGCCCCGTCGGCTGGTTGAGCCGCTGCGCCAATCCGCGTATTTCCGCCTCGAAATTCAGTTTGCCACGCTTGACCTGGCCGAGATTGCCTTTGCGCATCAGCAGACGCTGCGCCGGCATGGTCCAGTTCACGCGCCAGATTTCGACTTCGGCGCCATCATAGACGCCTGAATCGAGCGCAGCTTCGGCAATGGCATCGGACGACAGCGCGCCGGTCACGGAAAGATTGTCGACGGCCAGGCCGAGCGATGATTGCACCTCGCTTGCGGCGAAGCCGGTCGCCGCCTCGTAGATGACATCGACGAAGACAATGTCTTCGTCATGATCGGTGAAGCCTTGCACCGTGCCGTCGCCGCGCGCGATACGCCAACACCAGCAAAGACTCGTCGTGCCGGAAGCGAGATGATCCTGCAGACCGGATGGCAGCGTCTTCATGCGCGGATTTCGACAAGGGGAATGCTGGGAATCTGTCCCGCCCGGAACGATTCAAGATTGATCG
>DATARE010000175.1:0-1602 GCA_036264295.1 Micropepsaceae bacterium
GGGACGCGGGCTGGCGCCGAATCTATTGGCACACGCATGAAGGCAATAGCGGGGCGCGTGCGCTCTATGATCGGGTCGTCGAGAGAACGGACTATGTCCGCTACGACATCGAGATTTGATCCGAGGGAAGCAATTATGCGGAAGCAATATTTTGGCCAATGCCATTGCGGCAAGGTGACGTATACGGTGAAGGCCGATCTCGAAACCGAGCGAAACGGCATCTGCAATTGCTCGAATTGCACGATGAAGGGATTCCTTCACCATCACGTCGAGAAGGCGCGGTTCACGCTCCTGACCGGTTTCGACGATCTCAAGCTTTACAAATTCGGGACACTGAGCGCGGAGCATTATTTCTGTAAATCCTGTGGCGTGGAGTCCTTCTATCGCTCGCGGTCCGATCCGGATATGTGGGATATCAATGTGCGCTGCCTGAAACATGCAGACACCCGTGAGCGCGTCGATATCTATGCCCTGACCTATCAACTGGGAGACGGCGAGCATTGGGAAGATTTCCAGAAAGCTCGGCACCAGGGGGGAATCTTTGATCGCGCGAAACCCTGGCATCTGATTGCGCCCGCCGAATGCGTTCCCTCCAATCTTGATGTGGCTGCCGAGTTCAAAAAAACCTGGGCACCCGACGGCGATTCGCCTGCTGCGGCACGGCGCGGGCGGCGCACAACTGCGGGATCGGCGAAGAAACGCGCTGCCCGTTGAGGTTGATTGGCCGGTGCTGAGTGGCGGTTGCCGAGCCGAAGCTGCGCGAGATGTGAGCATGATCGCTTCAGATCGAATCGATTTGTCATTCCCGGGCAAGCAGCGCGATTAGCGCTGCGAGTGGAAGGGAATCCAGTCCCTCAAGAATTGAGCGCGACTTAATGGGATTGGATGCCCTTTCCCCTCGCCCAGCCACCAAATTGGCTGGGCTCAGCCGGGCATGACATGCTTCAATGTAAACAGATACCGCTTCAGCCGGTGCGTCCTGCCGCTTCCAGAGCGCGCAAGACGGCGTCGATGGGAAGCAGCACACAGACGTGGCGATTGCGATAGAGCGCGGCACCGGTGAGCACGGCGTAATCGGCGAAGGGCGCCGGCGGCGGTGGGCCATCGTGAAGCATGGTTTCGACTGCCACGCGCAGCTCCTGCACCTTTTGCCGGTCCGCTCCTGAAAGCTGCGCTCCCAATATGGATGAGGAAGCCTGCGCCAACACACAGGCATTCGTCTCATGGGCCATGGCGGTTACGCGGCCGTTCCCATCCAACCGCAGCGTCACGGACACTTTGTCGCCGCAGGTCGGATTGTGTTCGACGCCTTGGGCATCGAACGGGTCCAGCCGGCCCGCGCCTGCCGCGTTCGCCGCCAAACGCAGCAATTCCTTGGCGTAAAGCGGATCGCTCATGCCGGCGCTTCGTCCAAGGCCCGCAATGCCGCCAAAGCCTCGGGCGTATCGATATCGCGCAAGACACCCGCATCGGCGTCGATTTCGCACACCAGCTCCTCATGCAAATCGAGCAAGGTCCTAGCGCCGGCATCACCCGCGAGCCCACCAATCTCCGGAAAGAAACGCCGCGCCCAGAGCACCGGATTTCCTCGTCTTTGCTGGT
>DATARE010000213.1:0-5045 GCA_036264295.1 Micropepsaceae bacterium
AGAGAAGATTGCTGTCTAAGAAAGAGCGACACATGCACCTGGTTATCTCCGCAACTTCGGGACCTACCGATCCAACCCGGGCCATGCTGCCTTTTGTGCTGGCCGCATCCGCCGTTCAAGCCGGGGATACCGTCACCCTGATGTTATTCCACGACGCCGTGCTCATGGCGGTGGAAGGTGCTGGCCAGAAACTCGTGCCGGTGGGGCCGCCCAACCGCTATGAAGAGATCGCGAACAACCCCGGCGTTCAGCTATGGGCTTGCCGGCCTTGCGTGGAGGCCCGGGGATTGGGCTCGGCCTCGTTGGACAAGCGTGCGAAGCTCGGCGGAATGAACGATTTTTATGCGGCGCTCGCGAAGCCTGACGCAAAGGCCATCAGCTTCTGATCCGGTCCATTACGGATAAGCTTTGAATCCATAGGATTCAAATATCTTCACCGCCTCGGGCGATTTGAGAAAAGCCAGCCACATCGCCGCCGCATCTTTGTGCGCCGCATCCTTCACGACGCCACCGGCATAGAGACCGGTCGTATTTTGGGCGGCGGGAATATCGACATGTTCGATCGGATTGCCGGACTGCTCCTGAAAGACGGTTTCCGAGCGCCAGGTGACGCCCGCCTCGGCGCGGCCCTGCATCAGGAACATCGGTGTCTCGCGGTGATGGATGCGCGTCAAATAGGTGCTTCCATCCTTGGCCTTGGTTTCATAGACGGAGGCGACCAAAGCCTCGCCGCCCGCCTTCCGAAGCGAGACTTTGATCTGATCGGTGATGCCTTCCGTTTCCGCATTTGGCATCGCCAGGCGAATATTCCTGCGGGCGAGATCGGTAAGCGCGGCGACATGGGCTGGGTTGCCCTTCGGCACCATGATGGCAAGAGTGTTGCTCACATAGGGAACGGCTGGACCTTCGAGCCTGCCTTGCTCGATGAGCCGCTGCACGGCCGCGAGCCCGGCGAGATAGGCATCCGGCTTTACGGTCCACGTCATATTGCCGACGGTAATCGTACCGCCGGCTTCCATCTGTTTGACCAGCTCTCCCGGCGGTAAAGTTTCCCAAAAAATCCGGCGGGCATATTCGGGATGTTGCGTCTCGAACGCTTTGACGAGTGGCGCAAGCGCGAAGAAATAATTGCCCCCGACATACAGCACGAGTTTCGGATCGATCGGATTGCCGTGGAAATCGGGAAGGTTGTCGACTTCGGGCACGGTGAAATCGAGCCCGCGTGCGGCGGCATCGTTGTTCGCCCCCGTCTGCCAAGGCGGATAAACATAAGACGGGTAAAGCGGCACTTTCGGCGCAGACACATCGGCCGCATGCGCGGGCGCCCAAACCGCCAGAGCGAACACGGCCGAGAGCAGACAGCCTCGTCTATGTCGCATACTGGTATCCGACCTGCTGCAACTCGAGCAGCGTCGCGACGGCGCCCGGGGTTAGCACCACATCGGGAATGAGATGGTTGGTGAGTTCTGCCGCCAAAGCTTCATGCGAGAGCTTGTCGGGATTCAACCCCTGGCGGATGAGATTGTCGGACGCTTCCCAGATCGCATTGTGGCAGGCGAGGAAGACCGCTCCGCGGCGCTGCAACGCGGGGATGGAATTGTCGCGCGGCGAGAACGCGCCTTCGGGATCCTGATAATTGCCTGGATCGGCGGAGCCCGCTTTTTGTTCGACGATGAATGTGTTGGTTGCAAATGCCGCGCCGGCCAGCTTCGTCAGCTGATATTTGTCCCATGTCGCCTGGTCGTACAGCGACAGATGTGCCGGGCCGTGGGTGGCGGAGACCGCTATAAAATCCGGATGTTTGAAGGAGTAGATCTGGGTGTTCAGGTTGTTGCGCATCAGATTCATCCACGGGCCGTTGATGTTCTGATTGTCCCAGACCTGCTTGGGACTGCCCCGATAGGCAAGCAATTGTTCGAGAGCTTCGTGATCCCAATAATCCTGGCTTTCGAGAATCATCGGCACGGTTTTGAAATCGCGCCGCCGTGGTGCGGCATTGAGCGCGTTGTGCAGCGCCTTCAGCGTCGTGGCGCCACGATTCATCCAGGCATCTGACGCTTTCGCAGCTTCAGCGGCGTTGGTGCCAAGCGCGGTTGCCCCGGCGGCCAAGCCGAGGCCGAGAAGCGCAGTTCGGCGGCTGAAATCATCCTGCATGAGAGCGGACCTTTCATTATGCGTTGCGAAAAACCGGCGAGGAAAATGGACCAGCACGATATAACGGCGCGGGGTCATAAAAACAAAGTAATTATGTAAATTGCGTGACGCCCGGCGTTGTTGCCATTGCCGTCTTATCGTCATACAATATGACAGATTGCAAATATTGGTTGTTTTTATGGCAGGGTCATCGCTGATGGAGCGCGCCTTCAAGGCAATCGGCAAGCCGGTGGCGCGCAAGGAAGACGGGCGGCTCATCACGGGCAAGGGCCGCTTTACCGATGATTTCACTTTGCCGGGCCAGACCTGGGCCGCGATGGTGCGTTCGCCCTATCCACACGCGAAGATTCTCGGCATCGATAAGAGCATGGCGCTCGCGATGCCTGGCGTGCTCGGCGTCTACACCGGCGCGGATTGCGTGGCGGATGGTCTGAAAGACATTCCGCACAATCCAGTGCCGTCGACGCAATTCGACGTCAGACTGACGGGGCGCGGGGGCACACCTGTCTTCATCGGCTCTCACATGCTGCTGCCTGCGGACAGGGCGCGTTATGTCGGCGAGGCCGTGGCCATGGTCGTCGCCGAAACGCGTCAGCAGGCCTATGCGGCCGCGGAAAATGTGGCGGTCGATTACGAAGAGTTGCCCTGGGTCGCCGCCACGGAGAAAGCCGCCGAACCTGACGCCCCACGTCTTTGGGATGAATTGCCGGACAACATCCTTGTGGATTCGACTTTCGGAGATGTTGCCGCCACCGATGCCGCTTTTGCGCGCGCCGCGCATGTGGTCAGCGCCACTTATCGCATCGGCCGGGTGACAGGCGTACCGTTGGAACCCCGCGCGGCGCTGGGCTCCTACGATCCAGAGACCAAACGCTACACGCTGTATGCCGGCAGCGGCGGGGCCGTCCGTCAGAAGCGCGAAATCGCCGAAGTTCTGAACCTGAATGTCGAGGACGTCCGCGTGCTGTCCTTCGATGTGGGCGGCAATTTCGGCACGCGCAACCGCATCTATGTCGAATTCGGGCTGGTTTTGTGGGCATCGCGCAAGCTGGAACGTCCGGTGAAGTTCCGGGCCGAGCGGTCCGAATGTTTTCTGACCGATTATCAGGGCCGCGACCTTGTTACCGAGGTTTCGCTGGCCATCGATGCGTCGGGAAAATTTTTGGCCATGCGGGCGTCGAATCTCAGCAATGTCGGAGCGCGTTGCGTATCGCTGTCACCCTTGAGCAAGGGCTCAGGCCTGATCACCGGGTCTTACGACATCCCTTACGCGACGCTGCATTCGCGCGCGGTGTATTCCAACACGATGAGCACGCAGGCCTATCGCAGCTCCGGCCGGCCGGAAGTGACCTTCGCCATCGAGCGGCTGATCGACAAGGCCGCGCGCGAGACGAAGATGGACCGCTTCGAACTGCGGCGGAAAAATCTGATCGCGCCGAAGCAGATGCCATACGCCAATCCTGTCGGCTCGATCTATGACAGCGGCGAATACGAGATCAACATGGACAAATTGCTGCGCCTCGCCGATTGGGCCGGTGCGGCGAAACGCGGCGAAGACGCCCGCCGCCGCGGCAAGCTGTTTGGTGTGGGCTTCGCCAATTATGTCGAATCCTCCACCGGTTCGCCCACGGAACGCGCCGATCTCATCGTGCGCGCCGATGGCGTGGAAGTGGTGATTGGAACCCAGCCGGCAGGGCAGGGCCACGAAACGAGCTTCGCGCAAGTGACCGCCGATCTGCTTGGCCTGCCATTCGAAAAAATCACCATCACGCTCGGCGACACCGATGTCGTCAGTGCCGGGGGTGGCACGCATTCGGGCCGTTCCATGCGCCACGCCAGCACCGTGATTGCATTGGGGGCGGACGATCTTGTGGCGAAGGCCAGCCGGTTGGCGGCGCATCTCTTCGAAGTGCCCGTGGAACAAATCGCGTTCGATGCCGGCATCTTCAGCGCTGCCGGTACCAATCGCACCATCGATTGGTTTGAACTCGCGGCGAAGGCCGGCGATTCCGGCCTGCCCGAATTTCAAGACGGGCTGAAGGTTCGCCGCGACAATGAAATGCACCGGCAGGTGTTTCCCAATGGCGCCTGCATGTGCGAAATCGAAATCGATCCCGATACCGGCGGGCTGGAGATCGTGCGCTATGCGACGGTTGACGATGTCGGCCGCTGCATCAATCCAATGATCGTCCATGGTCAAACCCATGGCGGCATCGCGCAAGGGGTTGGTCAGGCGCTGTGGGAAGCCTGTGTCGTCGATGCCGATTCCGGTCAGCCGGTGATTGGCTCGTTGATGGATTACGGCATGCCGCGCTTCGACAACATGCCGTCGTTCAAGACGGAAATTGCCGAAGTGCTATCGCCGACCAATCCATTTGGCATCAAGGCCGGAGGGGAGGGCGGCACCACGCCCGCGCCGGCCGTTATCATGAGCGCCATCGACGATGCGCTTTCAGCCCTCGGAACGCCTGTCGAGATCGATATGCCCGCAACACCGGTGAAAATCTGGTCGGCCATCCAGCAGATGCGGGCCCAGAGGCACGCCGCCGAATGAGCAGGGATATCCCATGATGACCGTATCGATGACCGTCAACGGCACCAAGGTCTCGCGCGAGGTCGAGGACAATATGTTCCTGGCCTATTATCTGCGCGAGGCACTGGGACTGACAGGAACGCATGTCGGCTGCGATACGACGCAATGCGGGTGTTGCGTCGTGCAGATGAACGGCACTTCGGTCAAATCCTGCACCGTGCTCGCCGCCCAGGCGGAGGGCGCGCCGGTGACCACCATCGAAGGCTTGGCGAAGAACGGCGAATTGCACCCGGTGCAGCGCGCGTTTCATGAATGCCACGCGCTGCAATGCGGCTTTTGCACGCCGGGTATGATCATG
>DATARE010000396.1:0-4175 GCA_036264295.1 Micropepsaceae bacterium
GGGCTGACGCGTGTGCGTGACGGCGCCACGAGCTATCCCGCGGTGGCGGCTTTGAAAGCGCTCGCCGCCGATGTGCGTTCCATTGTCGGCAGCAGCGTGAAGCTCGGCTACGGCGCGGACTGGACGGAATACAACAATCACCAGACGGGCGATGCGCCGGGCGCGCTGCTGTTCAACCTCGATCCCCTGTGGTCGGACTCGAACATCGATTTCGTCGGGATCGACAACTACATGCCGCTCGCCGATTGGCGCGATGGCGGCGCCCATCTCGACTATGATGCGATCAACGGTCCCACCGATATTCACGATTCCGCCTATCTTGCGGCGAATATCGCGGGCGGCGAGGATTTCGACTGGTATTACGCCAGCGATGCGGATCGCCTGTCGCAGACACGGACCACGATCACGGACGGTACGGCGGGAAAACCGTGGGTGTTTCGCGCAAAGGATCTGATGGGCTGGTGGTCGAATGCCCATTACGACCGGCCAAGTGGTAGCGAAAGCGCTACGCCCACCGGCTGGACGCCGATGGGAAAGCCGATCTGGTTCACGGAGCTGGGATGCCCTGCGGTCAACAAAGGCGCCAACCAGCCGAATGTCTTTTTCGACCCAAAGTCGAGCGAAAGCACGTTGCCTTATTTTTCCAATGGCGAGCGGGACGATCTGATCCAGCGCCGCTTTCTGGAGGCGCATCTGAAATATTGGTCGGATGGCGCAAACAATCCGTCCTCCACGGCGTATTCCGGGCACATGGTCGATGTGGCGAATATTTACGCGTGGAGCTGGGACGCCCGGCCGTTCCCATTCTTCCCCGCGCGCGCGGACGTGTGGGGGGATACAGGCAATTACCGCCTTGGTCATTGGCTGAATGGGCGGCTTGGAGCTGTGCTGCTTTCCGATCTGGTCTCGGAGATTTGCCTGCGCGCCGGCTTCACCGAATTCGATGCCAGCGATCTGTCGGGGCTGGTGACGGGTTATCTCATTGGCGACACGATGAGTCCGCGCGGAAGTCTGGAGCCGCTGGGGCTCGCTTTCCATTTCGATGCAGTGGAGAGCGAAGGCGTCATGCATTTTCTCATGCGCGGGCGGGTGCCGTCCGGTGCGTTCGGCGAAGATGATCTTGTGTTGCCCGAGAACGAGAGTTCGATGGCGAGCTTCGAGCGCGCCCAGGATGTCGATCTGCCCTCGATATCGCGCATCGCCTATCTGGATGCAGACGCGGATTATCGGGAAAGCACCACCGAGGCGCACCGCCTGACCGGCAGCTCGAACCGTGTCGCGCAATCGTTCTTGCCGCTCGTGCTCGACCGTGGCCAGGCGACAGGCATCGGCGAGCGTCTGCTTCAAGACGCCTGGGTGATGCGGGAAACGGCAAGCTTCGCGTTGCCGCCCTCACAAATCGCACTCGATGCTGCCGACGAACTGACGCTGACCGTGGGGGGACGGGCGCGGCGCCTGCGCGTGAGCGAGATTGCCGATGCGGGTGCGCGCGCCATCACCGCCACGATGACCGATCCTTCGATCTATGAGACCATCAACGGACCGGATCGGGGAGTGGGCGCAATCCAAGCTGCCAATGTGGCGGGGCGTGCGCTCATGGCGTTTCTCGATCTGCCGCTGCTGAAGGGCGATGAGGTCGCCTATGCGCCGCACGTCGCGGCCTATGCTGCGCCATGGCCGGGCAATGTGCTGGTCTACCGAAGTGCTGCCGATGCCAATTACACGCTCGACGCGCAGCTCGCGACACCGGCAAACCTGGGCGAACTGCGTTTCGATTTCTATGGCGGGCCGGCCGGCCGTTGGGACAAGGGCAACCAGCTTTGGATCACGCTGTATCGCGGGGCCTTGTCGTCGCTGAGCGATATCGATGTGTACGCCGGCTCGAACACGCTGGCGATTGAAAACGCCGATGGCGAATGGGAGGTCTTGCAGTTCCGCGACGCAGAACTTGTGGGTCCCGGGCAATGGAAGCTCACCACGCTGCTGCGTGGACAGGCGGGCACCGAATCGGCGATGCGCAATCCTGTCGCGGCAGGCGCGCGAATTGCCGTGCTCGACCGCGCCGTGCCGCAGCTTCATCTGAGCTTCGATCAACGCGCTTTGCCGTTTTTTTATCGCTGGGGACCCAATGGAAAGCCGATTTCCGACGCGACCTATCAGACGGTGCAGCGTCAATTCGAAGGGCTCGGTCTGCGCCCCCTAAGCGCCGTTCAAATTCGGGCGCGCTGGCCGACTATTGCAGGCGACATCGTGATCTCTTGGAAGCGCCGCACGCGCATCGGCGGCGATTCCTGGGAGCAGCCAGAGGTGCCGTTGGGCGAAGAGTCCGAGAATTACGAAATCGATATTCTCAGCGGCACGACTGTCGTCCGCACGCTGCAGAGCTCCACGCCGCAGGCGACCTACACGCTGGCCCAACAGACAGCGGATTTTGGCGGCCAGCAATGGTCGGTGAGTGTCGCAGTCTACCAAATGTCCGCTGTGTTTGGCCGTGGCGCCGAACGCAAAGCCACATTGTTTTACTGAAGGCTCCAAATGTCCGATTCCACAAATCTGCAGCTCCCCTATCTCGATGGGGCGCAGGCCCAAAAGCACGTCACCGTCAATGAAGGTTTGCGCAGACTGGACGCGCTAGTGCTGCTGGCGGTCGAAGACAAGGACCTGACAGCGCCACCCGGCTCGCCCGCAGATGGCAGCCGCTATATCCCGAAAGCGACTGCAACCGGGGTATGGTCGGGCAAGGAAAACTATGTCGCCCATTATGTCGACGGCGCGTGGGAATTTTATCCGCCGCGCGAGGGCTTCATTGCCTATATGCGCGATGAGGACCAGCTCTATGTGCATGACGGCAGCGCATGGGTGACGCTGGAACATGCTCTCGATGGCGATCTGAAGACGATTGCGGACCTGTCGCCCGCCAATGACGATATCGTCCAGCGCAAATCCGGCGCCTGGACCAATCGCACCATGGCGCAGCTTGCCGCGGATTTGGCAGCGTCGTTCACCACGCTTGCTGTCACCGGTCCGGTTCGCGTGGGCAGCTCAACCGTATCGGGACTGCCGAGCGCCAATCCTGCCGGACAGGTCCTCTATGTCAGCAACGAAAGCGGGGGTGCGGTGATCGCGTTTTCCGACGGCACCAATTGGCGGCGAGTCACCGACCGCGCTGTGGTGAGCTGATCCCGCCATATTCTTCGGAGTTCTGAATGGCTCACAATGTGAAATATTCCACCGCGCTGAAAAATGCGCGGCTGGACCAGGTCGCGTCCAAGATCGGCGCCTCAGGACTGCTGCGACTCTACGACGGCGCCCAGCCGGCCAGTCCCGACAG
Source organism: Micropepsaceae bacterium (assembly GCA_036264295.1). Classification (GTDB taxonomy): domain Bacteria; phylum Pseudomonadota; class Alphaproteobacteria; order Micropepsales; family Micropepsaceae; genus CAIYRG01. The sequence goes on from DATARE010000396.1 coordinate 3,332, forward strand.
CGCAGTGAGATCGCAGGTGAAGCTCGCGGAATTCACCTGCGATTCGACAAGCTTTGCCGGTGCGGCCTCGGGCGGCGTGCTCACGGCCAACGCGATTTCCGGCGCCGATGCGGTCGCTTCGGGGACAGCATCCTGGTTCCGGCTCTGCAAAGCCGATGGAACTGCGGCCGTGGACGGGACCGTCGGCACATCGGGCACCGATTGCATCATCGATTTCACAGCGATCACAGCGGGCCAACCGCTTTCGGTGATCTCGCTCACCATCACTTCGGCAAACTGACCAGGAAGATAGATCATAACCACCTCCGACGTTCCGGTTCCCGGCGGCACTCAGCGTGTGCCCACTTATGCATTCAGCGAAGATGCCAAAACGAAAGATCTCGAGCGGGTTGCTCTGAACGAGTCCGATGGCTCGGATCTCGCCCTTGGGGCAAAGCTCGGTGCGCTGACGGAAACCGCGCCCGCCACCGATACCGCCTCGTCCGGCTTGAACGGCAGGTTGCAGCGCATTGCGCAACGGCTGACATCGGTTATCGGTTTGCTGCCGGCCGCGCTCGGCGCCGGTGGCGGAATGAAAGTGGACGGCAGCGGCACGGCTCTGCCGGTGTCTGCCGCATCGCTTCCTCTTCCCACGGGTGCTGCAACGGAAACGTCTGTGGCTGCCTCTTCGAGTGCATTGGGAATGACGAGTGGGACCGCGGTCATTACCGATGCCAATGGAACGATCCAGCAATATGTGCGTGGCCTGATCAAGCAATGGGTCGCCGGCACGCTTGTGCTTGGTGCGGGCTCGAATGTCATCGGTCATGTGGTGGTGGACAGCGGCAGCGTAACGGCAACCACC
>DATARE010000253.1:0-5622 GCA_036264295.1 Micropepsaceae bacterium
TCGTCTCGGTGGGTCCCGGATAGCCGCTGGCGCGGCTTCCGGGATGACAGTTCGCACTTGGCCTTAGATCGAACCGCCTGCGCAATAGCTGCAGCCGGCTTCTTGCGCCCGGTTCACGGCCCATGTCCCAGAGGGGACAATGGTCACGCCCGGGAGCAAATTGGCGGCGAATTCCTTGAACGCATCGTCTGGCGACACGCCCGCATTGGCCGCCAGCCTGCGGCTCTGCCCGCGCAGCGCGACACCGCATGCGCCGATGACCGTGCCCTTCGCGAGCAGACGGTCAAGAGCCACTTCGGCATTCGCCAGCACACCGGGCTTCGGCTCGAAATACGGATTCTTCACGGCGTGCGCTTTGGTTTCGGGATCCATGATGTTGAAGGTTTCGCCGACCTTGTATTTCGCCCAGATCGTGCTGCCGAGTGCGTAAGGCAGTCCCTTGTGGCGGAAGACGATGACCGCCGTGGCAGAGCTGTTCGGCGCGATGAAGTTGTTCACGAAGCCGAGCGGAAAGCCGTCATTGATGTCGTAAATGTCGAAAAGCTGCTTGTGGCGGCCTTTGAGCATTCCGGGCCAACCGGGTCCATCCGCGGGTGCGGGCTGGGCCTGCGCCGGGCTTGCGGCCAAGCCGAAAAGGCCGAGCGCCGACATCGCGGCCAGGCCGAAAAAGCTGCGGCGGGGTGTGCCGGCGGTTTTATCTCCGGCCGTTTGCTGCCCGGTCGTGTCCTCATTGTGCTCGCGCATTTGCCTCTCCGTCGCGTGCGATGCGCACGCCGTTGCATGGTGGTACTCGAACGCGCGCCAGCCTTCGGGGCCGGTCAGCAGCGCAAATTATCACTTCCACGGGGAAGCCGTTAAGAGCTCTTTTTCAGTTCTTGATAAACCTCGCTGACGAAGCGGTCCGCGCTGGTGCCGGCGCCGCCTGCCGGCAACAGCCCGCCCTGCACTTTGGCGTCGAACGGCGCGGTGACTTTGGCGGCCACCACTTCGGCTTGCGTTTTTCCTTGCCCGATCAGGGCCTGCACCTTCGCCTGCACCGCCAGGATCATCTCGCGATAGGGGATAAGATCGTTGCGATTGATGATGGTGCCGTGGCCCGGAATGAGTTTGGTATCGGGTCCGGCCAGCTTCATCATCATATCGAGCGCCTCCAGCATGCCTTTCAGCGAGCCGCCATTGGCCGTGTCGATATAGGGATAGCCGTAATTGCGATAGAAATCGCCGATCAGGATGATGTTGGCATTCTCGAACCGCACAATGGTGTCGCCGCCAGTATGGGCCGCGCGCACCGGAATCAGATCGACGGTTTCGCCGTTCAGGTGAAACTTGATGGGCGGGCCCATGCCATAGGTGATTGTGGGAAGCCCCGCGGGATCGCGCCCCCCCGCCTGCAACATTTCCTGACGCAGCTCTTCGCGCGCATAGATGGTTGCGCCCGCTTTGGCGATGGCCGCATTGCCGCCGGTGTGATCGATATGGATGTGCGAATTGATGAGATATTTTATCGGGCCCGGGCTGATGCGCCGCACCGCGGCCAGCACCTTGTCCGCGAGTTGCCCATATTGCGCATCGACCATCAGAATCCCGTCCGGTCCGGCTAGCACGCCGATGCGCCCACCCGCCGCATCTTCGTGATTGGCGTCCAGCCCTGACGATCCCGACAGCAGATAAAGATTGGGCGCGATCTTTTCGGTGGTGATTTCGATCTTGTCGTATTGGATGGCCTGGGCGAACACCGGTGTGGCAAGGCTCGCGGCACCGCCGCCCGCAAGCAGCGCCGCGACAAGCGCAAATCCCGTGCGTCCCATGGTTGCCTCCTCTAAATTGTGCTTCCGGCTTTCGCCGAATTGCGGCCAATATAGCAGGCCCATGGGACAGCAGGGATGGTGACGATGAGCCTCACGAGACGGGAATTCGCAGCGCTGGCGGGCGCATCCCTGGCGGCTTCCGTGATGGGGGGACAATCGCGGGCTGCGGCGGCGGACATGCCGGCGGGTGCTGTCGATTGCCACAATCACATCATGGGGGCGCGTGACAAATATCCCTATGCCGAAGACCGGACCTATACGCCGCCGGAAGCGACAGTTGCCGATTTGAAGGCGCTGCGGGCGCGCATCGGCACGTCGCGCAATGTGCTGGTGACGCCCAGCGTCTATGGCACGGACAATCGCTGTCTGGTGGACGCGCTCGCCGAACTCAATGGCTCGGCGCGCGGCATCGCCGTTCTGCCGCTCGATGTCACCGACGCCGAATTGCGCCGGCTCGACAATGCCGGCGTGCGCGGCGTGCGTCTCGCCGTCGGGGGGACGGGCAGATACACCGCCGAAACGACGCCGGCAGCGATCGCGTCGCTGAGCCCGCGTTTTTTCAAGCTGGGCTGGAACATCGAAATCGTGGGCAATGTCGACGTCATTGCCGGAATGGCCCCGGCGATTGCCGGATCGCGGGTGCCGGTGGTGCTGGATCATTTTGCCGGCGCGAATGGAGACGATTTCGACAAGAAATCTTTCGCCGCGATCCTCGAACTGGTGAAGGGGCGCAACACCTTCGTAAAGCTGTCGGCGCCTTACAACCGTTCCAAGACGCCGGATTATTCCGACATGCTGCCGCTGGCGCATGCGCTGATCGAGGCGGGACCGGATCGCATGCTATGGGGCACCAATTGGCCGCATCCGGATCAGATTCCCGGCCGCCCTATCAGCTAGATCACGCCCTATCACGTGATCGACAACGAAAATCTGGTCCGGCTGTTCGCGCAATGGTGTCCCGACGCGGCCATGCGTAAGATGATCCTCGTCGACACCCCGGCGCGGCTTTATCATTTCGCATGATCGGGCGGGCGCGGATGGAGATCCGAAAAATTGGTGCCGCGATGGGCGCGGAAATTCTGGGCGCCGATGTCAGCGCGCTGACGGATGCGGATTTCGCGCAGATTCGCGACGCGTTCCACACCCATCAGGTGCTCGCGATTCGCGATCAGAGCCTGTCGCCGGCCGATCAGCTGAAATTTTCCCGCCGCTTCGGCGCGCTCGAGGATCAGCTCAACGCCCATTACACGGTGCCGGATTATCCCGAGGTGCTGGTCCTTTCGAACGATATCAAGGACGGCAAGCCGGTCGGGCTGATCGATGGCGGGGATTTCTGGCACTCGGATTCGTCGCATCGCGATTTTCCCAGCATGGCGACCATTCTTTACGCGGTGAAGAATCCCGCCCAAGGGGGTGATACCGAATTCGCCAATATGGTCGCGGCCTATGAGGCACTGCCCGAGGTCATGAAATCGCGCATCGCCAATCTCAAAGGCATCCACGCCGTCTCCAAGCTCAAGAACAAGCGCGTAACGGTTTCACCCCGGCGTCCGGACGGGCAAAGCTTCTACGAGAAGCAGAAGACGCTGCCCGATCAGGTCTGGCCGATGGTGCGCACCAATCCGGCCACGGGACAGAAGGCGCTTTACGTCTCGCCCCGTTTCACCATCGGTATCGAGGGCCTGGCGCAGGAGGAAGCCGACGCAATCCTGGATGCGCTGTTCGCCCATCAGATCCGGCCCGAATTCGTTTACCGCCACAAATGGCGCGATGGCGATCTGGTGATGTGGGACAACCGCTCGGTCATTCACCAGGCAACAGGCGGCTTTTCCTATCCGGATGTGCGCACCATGCACCGGACCGTGGTGGCGGGCGACCGGCCGTTTTGACCGAATGGGGTTTTCGGGTACCGCCCATAACATTCGCGTCATGGTCGGCGGCAATTGCGCCAAGTTTAGCCTTCTGAAAGCCCAATGCGTTACATTCACGCTGGGAGCGGCGGCGATGCGCTTGGCTTGGCCAAGCTTTGCCGCTATGTCTCACCCCCCGCAAGGGGCATTTTTCGCCGGATCATCGAACGCATGCGCCTCCTTAAGCTTATCCCGGACCACACGAATATCGATTTTGTCGGGGCGCGCTTCTATGCCTTCGGCATCGACGGCCTCCTGGTCCTTGCGGCGCTGATTTCGCTGCTTTTCCATGGGCTGAATTTCGGCATCGACTTCACCGGCGGGGTGCTGGTCGAGGTCAAGGCGACGCAGACCATCGAAATCGGAGCGATGCGGACCAAAATCGACAGTTTGAAGTTCGCCGAGGCCCAGCTCCAATATTTCGGCGGCGGCGAATGCGAAACCCCGATGAATTCCTGCGTTTTGATCCGGGTGCAGCCCCAGGTGAACGCGCCGGCGAACGATCAGGCGGTGGTCAACACCATCCGGACCGCGCTGGGGCCGGGCTATGCCTTCCGGCGTACCGAAGTGGTGGGCCCTAAAGTCTCCGACGAGCTCAAGAATGCCGGTATTCTGGCCACCGTCATCGCGGTGATCATGATCGGAATTTACGTGGCGGTGCGGTTCGAATGGCAATATGGGGTCAGCGCCATCATCGCCACCGGCCATGATGTGTTCGTGACGGCGGGACTCTATTCGCTGTTGCACTTGGATTTCACGCTCACCTCGGTGGCGGCACTGCTGACGTTGGCGGGCTATTCGGTGAACGACACGGTGGTGGTGTTCGACCGCATCCGCGAGAATCGGCGGCGCTACAAGCGCATGTCGCTGAAGGAGCTGATTAACATTTCCACCAACCAGACGCTTTCGCGCACCGTGCTGACCTCGGGCGCGACCGCGATCTCCATCATTCCCCTGCTCTTGTTCGGCGGGCCGACCTTGTTCGATTTCACCGCCGCGATCCTGTTCGGCATCGTGGTGGGAACCTTTTCTTCGATCTATGTCGCCTCGGCCCTGTTGATTTATCTGCCCCAGGTCACCGGCGGCCGGGAGGAAACGGCGCCTGCGCCCAGCGGTAGCGCAGCCCGGTCCAGATGACCATGAACATCGAGGCCCATATCGAGGCGCAAGGGCCTGTGCGTCCGCCTCGTACCTCGGAGCTGCTGCGCGAATTCGCCGAATCCCTGAAATCCGATCGGGTCACATTGGCGGAGATCGTTTCCGGTCTTGGCGACCGCGGCCTCGGCGTGCTGATCGCGATATTCGCGCTGCCGAACATTCTTCCCTCGACGGTGCCGTTCGGCAATGTCGCGACCGGCATTCCGCCGCTGATTTTCGCGGTTCAGCTGCTGCTCGGCGTCGATCATCTGATCCTGCCGGGCTTCATGGGCCGCTGGAAAGTCGGCACGCATTGGCTGCGCGCCTTGGCCCCGAAAGTGGCTTCGGTGCTGTCCTGGTTCGAACGCCTGCTGACGCCCCGTCTGGAATGGGTGACGGTGCCGCGCGCCGAACGCTTCATCGGCATCGTCGCGATCGTTCTGGCGATGGTGTCGACGCTGCCCATTCCCTTTGGCCACAATCTGCCGGCCTTGGGTTTGGTGCTGATCGGACTTGGACTGATCGAACGCGACGGCCTCGCCATTCTGATTGGCGCAGGCATCGGTTTGCTGGGTTCAATCCTGCTCGCGCTGGTGATCTTCGGCCTCGCGCATGGGCTGTCCTTCATTATCCATGCGCGGCACATTCATTTGTAGTACCCACCGATGTCATGGCCGGCGTGTCCCGCCATCCAGCAGGCGAGCGTCTGCGAGCCAATAGATTCCATTCCGCTTAACTCGGCTGGATGGCCCGCTGTTGCGGGCCAT
>DATARE010000270.1:0-2198 GCA_036264295.1 Micropepsaceae bacterium
GGAGCCGCCCCGCGGCGAAGCCGGACGGAGGGGGGAATTGTCGGCGCGCTCCCCCCTTCGCTTCGCTGCGCTCAGCACTTCCCCCGCAGGTGGGGGAAGAAAAGGACTGAGGCTTTCATGGATCTCGCTTCCGTCATCCGAACGATTCCGGATTATCCCAAAGCCGGCATCATGTTCCGCGACATCACCACATTGCTCGGCGATCCGCGCGCCTTCCGGGCTGCAGTGGACCAGCTGGTGCAGCCCTATGCGGGGGTGCGCATCGACCGCGTGGCAGGCATCGAGGCGCGCGGGTTCATCCTGGGCGGGGCGGTGGCGCATCAGCTTTCCACCGGCTTCGTGCCGGTGCGCAAGAAAGGCAAGCTGCCGCACACCGTGATCGGCGAGGATTATGCGCTGGAATACGGCACCGACCGGGTCGAGATTCACGAAGACGCCGTGAAGAAGGGCGAGCATGTGATCGTGGTGGATGATCTCATCGCCACTGGCGGCACAGCATTTGCGGCGATCAAGCTGCTGGAGCGGGCCGGCGCCAAGGTCGTGGGCTGTTGCTTCGTGATCGATCTTCCGGATTTGGGCGGTGCGGAAAAAATTCGTGCGCTGGGTAAGGAAGTGACCACGCTTGTCGCCTTTGGGGGACACTAGAAAAGTGTCATGGCCCGGCTTGACCGGGCTATCCAGCCGGCGCATGTCCATGCGCCGAAGAAACCGGCATCTTCTGGATGGCCCGCTTTTGCGGGCCATGACAGTGAGGGTTTAAATGCAGCTTTATTATTCGCCCAACTCGCCCTATGCGCGAAAGGCGCGCATCATCATCCGTGAGCTTGGGCTCGAAAAGCGGGTGGAGGAGAAGGCCGTTACCCTTCCCGCCGATGCGAAATTCCGTGCCATCAATCCGCTCGGCAAAATTCCCGCGCTGGTGCTGGACGACGGCTCGGTGATCTATGATTCGCCGGTGATCTGCGAATATCTCGACGACCTCGGGCAGGGAAAATTTTTCCCCCGCGCGAGTTTCCTGCGCGAGGCGGAGGGGCGTTGGCGCGCTCTCACGCTCCAGGCGCTGGGCGATGGGCTGGCCGATGCGGTGGTGCGTCGAACCCAGGAGTTGCGTTTGCCGGAAGACAAGCGTTCGACCGGGGTGATCGAGCATCAAACAGCCGCGATCGAAGGCGCCCTTGCCGTTGCCAATCGTGCGGCGGCGAAGTTCCCCGAGTTTCCCACCATCGGCGAGATCGCGATTGCCTGCGCCATCGGCTATCTGGATTTGCGCGCGCCCAACGATGGCTGGCGCAGCCGCCACCCCCAATTGGCCGCATGGCTGGAAACCTTCGACCGCTTCGGCTCAGTCCAGGCGACCAAGATTCCGCCGCCATGAAAATTCAGGGCCGGCCTTATCGTACCATCTGGCCGACGCCGGACGGCAGCGCCGTAGAGGTGATCGATCAGACAAAGCTGCCGCATCGCTTCGAGATCCGGCGGCTCGCTACCATGGAAGAAGCCGCCAATGCGATCCGCACCATGGTCGTGCGGGGCGCGCCTTTGATCGGGGCCACGGCGGCCTATGGGCTCGCACTCGCGCTGCGTGACGATGCCTCGGACGAAGCATTGGATCGCGCTCACGATACGCTGCTGGCAACACGGCCCACGGCGGTGAATCTGCGCTGGGCGCTGAAGCGCGTTTGCGATGCCGTCCGCAATCGCCCGCGGGAAACGCGCGCCGCGGCGGCATGGCGCGAAGCCGCGATCATCTGCGATGAAGACGTGGAGATTTGCCGCCGCATCGGCGAGCATGGGCTGAAGATTTTCCGTGAAGCTGCCGCCAAGAAGAATGGCGCGACGCTGAACGTGCTCACTCATTGCAATGCTGGCTGGCTCGCCTGCGTGGATTGGGGCACGGCGCTGGCGCCAATCTACATGGCTTATGATGAAGGCATTCCCTTGCATGTGTGGGTGGACGAGACACGGCCGCGCAATCAAGGCGCCTCGCTGACGGCGTTCGAATTGGGTTCCCATGGCGTGCCGCACGCGATCATCGCCGACAATGCCGGAGGCCACATGATGCAGGCGGGTCGGGTCGATCTCGCGATCGTCGGCACCGATCGCGTCACGCGCAACGGCGATGTGGCGAACAAGATCGGGACATATCTGAAAGCACTGGCGGCCAAAGACAATGCCGTGCCGTTCTATGTCGCGCTGCC
>DATARE010000292.1:0-9457 GCA_036264295.1 Micropepsaceae bacterium
ATCCGGATTGCGGCGCGTGACCACCATCAAATCGGGCACGGAAAGATCGCGCATCAGACCGCCCGAAGGCTCGTAGAATTGAAATTGCATCCCGTAACGCTGGTTGGGCACATCCTCTGGAATCGCTCTGACGGAATGAAATGAATGGCGCGTCTTGAAGAAAAGCAAAAAATTGTTGGGCTTATAAGGAGCCACTTTTTTCACCAGAAAATCTTCCGGCTTATAATGATCATTGCCCCAACAGCGCGCCATTCGATCCTTATGAACGAGAAATTCCGTGCCATATTTTTCATAGCCTTCGGTCGAGGCGAACGAAAATATGCAGGTAAAGACGCGGGTCGGAATATCGGTGTGTGGTCCGATATAATAACCAGGTTCGTGACGCTGAAGGAAAAGTTCGCGACGGAACAAAGAAATGAAATCGCTTTCGCGTGCCAGCGAGCCGAACCTCAGATCAAAGAAAATAGGAAATTTCTCCTGAACCAGCGTGGGAAACCAATCGTCTCCCAGGAAGCAATCCTTGATCGAGCGCCAGAAAAGCAATTGCTCATCAGGCGCGTCAAAATCCTGATTGCGGTGGAAATTTATCTGCTTTCTTGCGTGATACGGGGTCCGGCCAGAAACAGATAGAGACTGCTTTTCATCGAGCCACTCGACGCCCCGATTGGTATTGAAAGGATTGTATTCCAGGATTTTTTCGTACACAGCGTCGGGAAAGAAATTTTCGATCACGAGATGGGGGCACGGGTCCATTTCGATGGTCGCCGCAGCAAGCTTGCTTTCGATGCGGTCGCGTATCTCACTCAACATGATTTTACCCCCGGCTCCTGTCTCTTCTCAAAAAAAGACATCACCTTTACGCAATTTGAAAAAAAACTAGCACCTTCATATCGGTCCATCAATGCGCGTTTGTCAGTGGCCCATGCTCGTCGGTGCATGGAACTTTTGGACGAATGTGAGAATCATTTGTGCGGAGTCAGACATTGATACCAAAGCGCAAAAGAATGGGACGCAGTTCGGTGCGGACTTCCCTCAGACGTGCGCGCCCGATGAGCAACATGCTTGTCACATAGACAACGGTGCCGCCGGCGATCATCACCATCATCCTGAGAAGCGGATGAAGATCTTGCAGCAGCGCGTATTTCATTCCCACGGTCGTTACCAACATCAGCGTTGCGGAAATGAACGGCGCCGTTAGCCCTTCGATAAACTGCCGGCCTGAAATGCCTGTTGTGGTTCGCACGAGGTAGAGCCCAAATGGCGTGCTCAGATAGCTTCGAAAGGTCACAAAGAATGCAACCCAAACGACGCCGAAATGCACGCTTACGAGCGCGACTGCGAAATTGCTCACAAGCGTGACCAGGCTCGTCGCCATCGCAAGATCGGAGCGTCCCAGCGCATTCAGGGTAGGTTGGGAGAAATAGGCCAAGGTTGCGGCGCCGCCAGCCAATCCCAACATCGCCATCACCATCCCGCTGTCTGTCCATTTTGCGCCGAAGCACAGCGTGATGAAGTCGGGCGCTATCGCAGCGGCCCCGAAATACACCGGAAAGGAGACCACGGCGCATGCCTTGGTCAATCGCAAATAGGCGCGGCCAATGGAGTCACGGGTTCCCAAACGCGAAAACGCCGAAAGGGCGGTTGCCTGCATCGGCGTGATAACCACGTCTTGCAACATGCCGATCGCGCGCGTTCCGACTCGGTAAAAACCAACCCCTGCCGGTCCGATAAATGTGCCAATGATGAATTCCGGGGCGCGCGCATTCAATTGGCCGAGCAATGCCGCACCACTGTTGTGAAGGCCGAATGCCAGCAGTGATCTTTCCCCGTCCAGAGAAAAAGTGAAGCGCGGCATCCATTTGACGGTTGCCCACATGATGAAGGTTTGAACCACCGAGGCGGTTATTCGGCTCGCCACAAGCGCCCATGCTCCAAAATGCATGAAGGCCATTGTCACGCCCACGATGCCGCCAACGACCGTACCGACAACGGTCTGACCGGCGATGAGCCGGTAACGGAATTCGCGCTGAAGCTTTGCCTCATGGGTCGCGCGCGCCGCGTCCACAAGGAACGTCACCGAAAGCACGGAAAGAATGGGCCCGATCCGTGGCTCGCGCAGCATGCTGACAAGCGGCGCGACGAGAAAAATCATGAGAAGCACAAATACGAAAGCGAAAATCATGTTCGACCAGAATGCTGTTGACGCAACCCGGTCGTCCCATTCCTTCCTTTGCACCAGGGCCTGCGGCGTTCCGGCAAGCGCCAATGACCTTGTCACATCGATGAACAGAGAGGCGAAAGCGACGAGGCCAAATTCCAGGGGGCCAAGAAATCTGGCCAGAAGAACGAAAATGACAAACGTGCTGAGGTTGGACGACCCACGGCCAACGATCACCCAAAACGAACTCGAAACGAATTTTTGTTTTAGAACCGACATCGGGTTATTTGGTCATCCAAAGATCAAAAGGAAACGCATCGAGCAAAGGCTTGGGATCGAAGATGGGGGGACGTTCGCCGCCCATTTCCATTGCTTCTTCGAAGGAGCGCGCATAGGAAAAATCCGGGCGGCCTGTCCCTTCATAATAGTCGCGATATTTGAAGAGATGCTCATTCTCTGTGAGCCGCAGATAACGGGCAGGAATGCCAAACGCCTCCGCCACGATGATCCCGTGAAGTGAGCTTGCGAGGATTAAGGGCCGGCTAAGAATGTCGCTGACGCATTTGTTCCAGGATTGCATCGGGGAAATCGTCGCAATGGCATTGTTCCCCCATTGGCCCACAAATGGCAAATCGTTGAGGTTGGGAACAAATGCCGGCATCTCCCGCTGTGCAGCGTTAAACCGCTGTTTTGCGAGATGCGGCAAAAGGAGCGCCGGATCGCCGTAGATCTCCGGTACTGCAATTCCGCGTTTTCGGAGAAAGTCGCGCGTTAATGGGCCACGGACCGCGCGCACGTCCAAGGTGGAAAAGCCATGCCGGTCGGTCGCGACCTTGCCATTCACGCCTGAACCCCACACCACGGCGCCGCTTTTCGCCAAATGTAGAATTGAACCTATCGCGAGAAGCTGATGGTTGCCGGCGGTTTCGTCCAGCAAGGTGAGACCACGCGATGCAAGCATCAATTGGACGATGATGAGCGAGAGGCTGTCGCCGAAATTCAGCCCGTTCTGCGGGCGCCAATACGTTAAAGTCACCTGCGGATGCAATAATGCTGCATTCCGCTCGTCCATTGGGGCAGACCGTTTAGAGAGCCCGAACATAATATCCAACTGCCTGCCAAATTTTCATCACGCGGCCTTATTGGACACGGTCTACAAGCGCTTGCGGGCGCGCTAAGCGCCTGTTCGCGGTGAGCCAACGTGCAGCAATGCGTCCGAAGTCAATGCCGGGCTTTTCAACAAAGGAATACAGCAACAAACTTACGGGTATCGCGATTACAATTGCGAACATCTGGATGGCGAGCATTGTCGCGTGCGTCGGGGTAAGCAATCCGAGGCTAAGCGATGCGAGACCAACCTGGATCGGGCGATGAACCAGATAGAGAGAATAGCTGGCCTCGCCCAATATCAGAATCGGTTTTGCGGTTGTTAAGAGACGGAAAACCCCGCCCGTCAACGGGGCCGCATCCCCCCAAACGAGATAACTATAAAACGCGAGCCAGATCAGAATCGGAAGCGGGTCGCTCAGAAGCGTTATGCAGCCAAACGCGCAAAAGCTGGCGGCGAGAAGTGGAGAGACGCGGAATCTTGCAAAGGATTCGTAGCCGAGGCGGGAAGCGATGCCAATTGCGAAATATTGCGTTGCGCCCGCAAGGGCGGATCTTTCCGTGTATGTCCCGAGAAAGCCAAACCGATAGAGCAGATACGCCGCAATCGCGGCAGCGACGATCGCGATCATCTGGCGCGAGTGTCTCATGGAAGCAAGGACAAGGGGTGCTACCAAATAAAATTGCCATTCTAAAGAAATACTCCAAGCGGCAGGAAGAAAAGTCATCTGCGCCCGATTGAGGATTTCATTGGGAACGGCGCCATGCAGCATTACCGAATGAAGCACGAAATGCGGCCAGAAATTCTTCGTGACCTCGGTTTGGAGTTCAAAGACTTCGCGCGAATACCGATCCCAACCCGGCATATCCTGCCACGGCACCGATCTCACGACATTCGTCCAATCGTCTGCCAGCAGGTAACCGGCGATACAGCAGATTATATATGCCGGATAAAGCCGGAAGAATCGCCGAACGATGTATTGAGGGTAGGGCTCATGTTTTACGATCAGCAAATTGGTAATGACAAATCCGCTGACGATCATGAACACGGCAACGGCGTCTCCGCCGCTGAGCAAAAATTTAACGAGAAAATTGGAAGGTTTGAGAATGCCGGACAATTGCAGCCCATGCCCAACGGCCACCCAAATAGCGAGATATATTCGCAGACCGACAACCTCGTTGAAGTATTTCATCGGCCCGTTACTCCACTCTAACCACAAGAATATAGGTCTGAGAATTCCGCAAATCGCGCAGCATGCGCGGGCTATTGCAACCGTACCAATTCCACAACTCTTCAGCAGCCCTGAGGTATATGTTCGCTACTGAATGACGTCCGATCTGCCGACGCTAAAATAGATGAAACCTTCTTTTGCCATCTCGTCGGGCCGGTAGATGTTGCGCAAATCCACCATTATTGGCTGTTTCAACTGACGCTTTACCTTCTTCAGATTGAGAGCGCGGAACTCGTTCCATTCCGTCAGGATCACCACGCCATCCGCGCCCTCGAGAGCCGTGAAGGAATCGGGGCACATCTCCACGTCGAGATATTTCATTGCTTCCGTCATGCCTTCGGGATCATAGGCGCGGATATGGGCGCCGAGCTTCACAAGCTGAGGCAGGATCACAAGGCTCGGCGCATCGCGCATATCGTCGGTGTTCGGCTTGAAGGTCAGTCCCAGCACCGCAATGGTCTTGCCGGACACGCCACCGAACGCTTTCTCGATCTTCGCGGCCATGCGCGATTTGCGGTTTTCGTTCACATTGGCCACCGCTTCGACAATGCGCGATGGTGCACCGACATCCTGTGCGGTCTTCAGCAGCGCCAAAGTATCCTTCGGGAAGCACGATCCGCCATAGCCCGGACCCGCATGCAGAAATTTGGAACCGATGCGGCCATCCAGTCCGATGCCGCGGGCAACATCCTGAACATTGGCGCCCACCGCTTCGCAAATATCCGCTATCTCGTTGATGAAGGTGATCTTGGTCGCAAGAAACGCATTCGCCGCATATTTGATCAACTCGGAGGTTTCCCGCGAGGTGAACAGCATCGGCGTCTCGTTGAGGAACAGCGGCCGGTACAATTCGCGCAACATTTGGCGCGCGCGATCGCTGGTCGTGCCGCAGACCACGCGGTCGGGCCGGCGGAAGTCCTCGATCGCCGAGCCTTCGCGCAGGAACTCTGGATTGGAGGCGACGTCGAAATCCGCATCGGGACGGACACTGCGAATGAGTTCCTCGACGCGCTTGCCGGTGCCGACCGGTACCGTGGATTTGGTGATGATCACTGTATAGCCGTCGAGTGCGGTGGCAATCTCCTCCGCAGCCCTGAAGACATAGGTCAAATCCGCATGGCCATCGCCGCGGCGCGACGGCGTGCCCACCGCGATGAACACCGCGTCCGCCTCCCTAACGCTCCCAGCAAAATCAGTGGTAAAGGTCAGCCGCCCCGCCTTCACATTGTCGGCCACGATTGTTTCCAACCCTGGCTCATAAATCGGCATGCACTCCGCCTGGAGCGCGCTGATCTTTCTCGCATCCTTGTCGACGCATGTGACATGATGGCCGAACTCGGAGAAACACACGCCCGAAACTAAGCCGACGTAACCACTTCCTATCATTGCAATACGCATGGGAACCCAGATTTAATTGCGATGTCGAATCGGCCGGAATGCGTATGACCAAATCCTGCGAATTGCGTATGGCGAGTTCCGTAAGGAATTTGCGGTTCCGGCGCACTGGCATCTCCAATTATGCCCGCGGCGCCGCATGGGAACCTGAAGACTTCTCGCTGTGCTTCGATGGCGGAAGCAAATTGTACGTGGTGAACGAAGGCAATTGAGGTTGGGATCGTACGAACATTTAGCGGATCGAAAATCGATATCGCGCTGGTCCTAAAGGGATTTGACTCAACCGGCCCAAAGGCTTCGCACAGGCTGAAGCAGGGCATCCGCTCTCTGACATGTCCCATAATGAAAGCGTATGTTCATAATGGTGCAGCGCACAAGAAAAAAATGCGCGGCACAGCGAAATGCGATGATGGAACCTTTCCTTTTTTGTCCTCAAAATGATGCCTGTCATTGCGGTTGCAACCCTGGCTCGTTTTGGGACACCCCATAATAGCTGGTGAAATCGCGCTTGGCGCAGCTCGCGCCACATGCCCGCATTCATCAACTGCGTGAAAAGTTCCGTGCTCCGAAACATTTTTGTGCGCTGCGGTTTTGCGCTTGTGCGTCGCACCATTCTGGACTTATCCTTAATCTTAAGCGGCGGGATTTGCACAAAATTTGGTCGCTTGTCTCGGAGTTGTTTGCGTAGGTAGGTCCAACATGACAGATACACACGCTCGGGTTAGCGTGCCTGAACTCCCGTCAAACCTGCTTCGCCTGCACCCGAATCCCGTTGCGCACAGCGATTTCCTTTCTCGTCCCGAAATAAGGAAAACGACGCCGCACGTTGCAACGCCAACGCGCGCACAGCCGGCGATATCGAACGAGCAAGCCACCTCGAAACTTTCACTCCTCGCGACGTCCGTGATCATTGTTGCGACAAGCGTCTTGTCGGGGAATATCTACGAATTCCTCAGCGGACAGAGGAGCGGCAACCCGGCCAATCTGTGGGGGGCGGGTGTTCTCGTCGCCATCTTTTTTTGCAGTTCGTTGCGCCTCTCCGAAGGGCGTTACAGTTTAAAGACATCGCACATATGGGACCGCGCCCGCTCGGCAGTCGTTGCGTGGCTGACGAGTTTTGCGCTTTTTCTCAGCATTGTTTTTACTTTCAAAGTTGGCGCGGACCTTTCGCGCGGCGATATCATTTCATTTTTCTTCCTGGGTTTGGGCGCCGTCACGAGCGCTCATATGCGTGTCCCGATATTTCTTGCGCGGATCCGAAAGTCCGGCGCCTTCATGGATCGGGATATCATCATTGTGGGTGCGTTCGGCGATCCGACCATCGCGCGATTGCTGTCTGAGTTCGCGCAAAGTGGTTGTTCAACGCCCCACGTCGTCGAATTCGATGCCGAATGCGGGGCGATGGAATGGCCCCGCAAGAGCCAAGCGGTTTTCAACGAAGTGGCAAAACTGGCGCACCGCTTGGGGCCGGGCGAAATTTATCTGGCGATATCGCGCGTTCCTCCGGCGCGGACCGAAGTTATTTTGCGCGCGCTCATGCTGATTCCCCGTGCGGTTCTGGTCGTCCCCGATGCGTTCACCACCCAGCTTCTTCGCTATCGGCTGACGGAAATTGGAAATGAAATCGCGATAGACGTGCAAAAGGCGCCGATGGGTCCCCTTGGGCGCGCCGTCAAGCGCTGCATCGATATCGTTTTGTCATCGGCCGCAATTGTATTTTTCCTGCCTCTTTATATCGCGGTCGCCGTCCTGATTAAGTGGGATTCGCCGGGCCCCGTGCTTTTTCGCCAATTGCGCAACGGCTACCAGGGGCGCGCATTTCGAATCCTCAAATTTCGCACCATGACCGTCATGGAAGATGGGGACATCGTAAATCAAGCGAGCAGACACGATGCGCGGATTACCCGCGTCGGACGCTGGCTGAGAAAGACGAGCATCGATGAGCTGCCGCAATTGATCAATGTGTTGCGGGGCGAAATGTCCTTGATCGGTCCTCGGCCGCATGCGCGGGCCCATGATGTTTCCTTTTCGAAGCTCATCGACAATTACGACATTCGCCAGCATGTGAAGCCGGGCATCACCGGGTGGGCACAGGTGAACGGCTTGAGGGGGGAAACGCAAACGCTCGATCTGATGTACCGCCGCATCGAGCTTGATCTCTGGTACGCGAAGAATTGCAACATCCTTCTCGATCTTCGCATTCTGGCTCGTACGGTCGTTGAGGTTATCCGACCGAGGAATGCGTATTGATGCGTTTCGCGGCGGCCTCCTTGTTCAAAGCGATGAATTGCGGCCGTAAGCGAAATGGCTTCGTGCCGCCGGCCCGGCCGCCGGACGACGCGTTCGGTTGGCCGGCGCGAATGCACGATCGGCGCTGGTTGTAGCGTCAGGCTGTCGCGCAGAGGGAGCGATAATGCATTTTCTGTCCGAATCGTTTCTGTTGTTTGCATTGGCCTTCGGTGTGCTGTTTTTTTTGCTCGACGGGCTTGGCCAGAAGGTGCTGTTGCTTGTCGGAAGCTATTATTTTTGCGGCAGTCAAAGCTGGCTGTTCGCCGCATTGCTCGCCGTCAGCACCCTGATGAATTATGGCGCGGGCGTTGTAATTCACGAAAGCGAGAAATGGCGGCACACCGCGATGTGGGCGGGGATTGTGGCC
Source organism: Micropepsaceae bacterium (assembly GCA_036264295.1). Classification (GTDB taxonomy): domain Bacteria; phylum Pseudomonadota; class Alphaproteobacteria; order Micropepsales; family Micropepsaceae; genus CAIYRG01. The sequence continues at coordinate 8,549 of DATARE010000292.1, forward strand.
AATGTCGCACTTCTGGGTGTCTTCAAATATTTTAATTTCTTCTCGGAATCGTTCAGCCAGGGTCTCGGCGCGTTCGGCGTGCATTACAGCCCCGCCGTGCTGAAACTTGCCATTCCACTCGGCCTGTCGTTCTACACGCTTCAGGGCATCAGCTATTTGGTCGATTTGCGCGAGGGAAAGGTCGAACGCGCGGGCTTTCTGGACTATGCGGTCTACGCGAGCTTCTGGCCGAAATTCGTAGCCGGCCCGATCATTCGCGCGCGAAGCTTTCTTCCGCAGCTCCGATCGCGGCGCCGCTTCCAATGGGCGAATTTCTATCTCGGCGTCGAGAGCATCATTTACGGCCTTTTTCTGAAGACCACATTGTCCGACTACCTGGCCCCTCAAGTGAATAAGGTCTACGCCTCGCCGGAAGCCTATGGCGCGGCCGATGCCATGCTCGCGACGGTCTTCTTCACCTTCCAGGTCTATGGTGATTTTGCCGGCTATTCGCTGGTCGTCATCGGAATCGCCCGCATCTTCGGCTATTCGGTTCGGCCCAATTTTCGCCGCCCGCTGTTTGCCACGAGTATCGTCGATTTCTGGACACGCTGGCATATCAGCCTTTCGAGTTGGCTGCGCGACTACGTTTTCCGAAGACTTCCGGTGGCGCAGGGCGAGCAACGGGAATGGCGCGATGTGTCGGATATCTACGCGACCATTCTCCATGTTCCTCATGTCGAGCCCGATCAAACGTTTGACGGGCTTGGCGGCGATTCGCTGGCCTTTGTTCAGGTCTCGCTCGCGCTCGAACAGCTTTTGGGGGATGTGCCGGACGACTGGGAATCCAAAACCGTGGCTCGGCTTGACGAGCTGAAACCCGCACCGCAGGGATTTTGAACGATGAGACCCGTGCTGGATAGCGGACAG
>DATARE010000327.1:0-1872 GCA_036264295.1 Micropepsaceae bacterium
TAGTGATAAGTCGTGCAAGCCGCGCCGGGGAGGTTGTTCCCGGACAAGTGCAGAGTGAGCTAGAGCCGCTGATCCCGCAGTCCTGGGCACCCTGCCGGCCTCGTCGCACGTCTTGGACCGCGCGTAATCCTGGAGCGCCGAAGCCCGGTGGCGAGTCCAGCCGGAGCGCGGCGCGGCTGGCGGCCGATCGGGAATAATGAGCCGGGCGAGTCCGCAGCGCCGTCGGTCAATGACAGGCGGCACGCGTGACGAAGATGCAATTGCCTACCCCCGCTCGCGACCTATCGAAGCAATATTCGGTTTGCGTATCGACGCTGGCGCCCGCCTGGAAACCCTTGGCGCGACAAAGCGCGTTACCTGCAGCGCTGCAATCGGCCGCACCGTTCAGCGTGGCCGCGCATTGCTCGCGCCCCGAGACTACGTTCTGCGGAGACACAGAAAACCTTGGACTGCCAGCGCAACCGAAAAGGAGGCAAAGGAGGGCGATCGAAATTGGCGCCGCTATCATCCGCGCTGGCCAATTCCGGTGCATCACGAATTCCTTGTTGCGGTGCGGGGTGTGTGAGAGGAGGCAATCATCCGCCCCCACAGCCAACCCGGCGCGAGTTGGAAAGTTGCAAATTGAGGGGGCGCGGCGCGGCAATCGTGGCCCCCTTGGGAAGCTCCATAAGAGAGGAGTCCCGGCGAAACGCAACGCCCGGGACTCCCCAAGTTTGGGTAGAAGTGTCGTGGCCGGATGAGTGGCCCGACAGGAATCAAATACCTCGGCTTCCGTTAACCGACGGTTTCGCTTGAAGGGCACGACCGGCTGCCAAAAGAAAAACCCCGCCGGGGGTACAGCGGGGCCCGCTTCTGAGGCGTAACACTCGGACGAATTTGTGCGCCCGAATCCACTCTAGCACGGCATGGGCAAGCGGGCGGGCCCGCGCCTTTGGCGATGTCAGGCCCACCCGCCGAGCCAGTAGGGGGGCGCCCACAGCCGGCGGGTCGCTGGGGGCATCGGGGATGCCCCTTTCACGGGGCTCACCTTTGCGGGCTCGCCGACCGCCTCCCCATCGGGCCCAGCTGTCAACCGCCCGGCAGCGGTAGCGGGTTCCTACCGGGAATGATATAGTTCATTGGTTGGGGAGGCCCCTTTTAGGACCCCGGCAGTGGACGAACTCAACGCGAGACTTGAATCTCTGTTTCGGCGCTTCGCGGCGATGCTCGATGTTGACGGCGCCGAAGACCTATTTTGGCGCGAGCAGTTTCTCGAAGAGGCCCGATCGCTCGTCGCTGAGTTCGGCGTCGATGCCATCGAGGCAGCGATGGATGAACCGTCGCCGGACGACACACCTTCCATAATGCCGCACTGAATTTCCTGCATGCACCCACCCAAAAGAAGAAAGCCCCGGGGGCCGGACCCCAGGGTCGGACGAAGACTTTTACACGGGTCCGGAGAAAACAGCGCCTTCGTCTGTGAGGACAACGAGACCGGCTGACCTAGGTTCCGAGGTCCTGACAAAAAGAAAAACCCGCCAAGCTGCCCCGGCGGGTTCAAGCGCAAAGGGCCAACCGCTCCGTCATCCCGTCTTCGAAAGTTCCCATGCTACATAGCATTGGTCGCGAACCGCGGCCCTAACCATTGGGGTGGTTTCGCACCTGCTCCCCCCTTGATGGTCCGGACCCTGCGCCTTGCCGCGGTCCCTCGCGGCACCGCATTAGCGACTCCAACGATGCTAGAATTTGCCCGGCGGCCGCTCGTCATCACCGAAAATGTGCAAAGATTTCAATTGAGCGCCTTTGGACCCTGGTGTGCGAAAGGCTGCCCGGGATCCATCGGAATCTGCACAAACGTTTGAGCCAACACGCGCCACGCGGGGCTCGGCCGGG
>DATARE010000354.1:0-2442 GCA_036264295.1 Micropepsaceae bacterium
CGCGTTCCGCTCTATGGCTGGTACTGCCGCAAGATGCATATGATCGCGATCGATCGCAGAGCGGGCGCTAAAGCCATCCGGATCATGCATGACCAGGCGGAACGCGCCTTGGCGGAAGGCAGGCCCATCGTGATTTTTCCCGAAGGCACGCGCAGGAAACCGGATGCGCCGCCGGACTATAAGCCCGGTGTTGCCGGCCTGTACGCGCAGCTTCACGTGTCTTGCGTGCCGGTCGCGCACAATTCCGGCCTGTTCTGGGCCGGCAGCTTCTTGAGAAAACCCGGTACGATCATCTTGGAATTCCTTCCTCCTATCGCGCCGGGGCTCTCCCGCCCCGACTTCATGAGCTTGCTTCAATCGCGCATCGAAGGGGCCAGCAACCGCCTGCTGGCGGAAGGGCGGCACGCAAGCGGGTTCGCGAAAGCACCCGAATGGACTATGAATCGCCCGGGATAGGGGGAAGGCGATGAGCACGCAGGCGACAAGCCGGCAAGACGAGCATCGGACCGGGCTTCACGGCGTCCGCGGCTGGCTGCTCTTGCTCTGCATCTATCTGGTCATCGTGATGCCGTTGATCGCGGTTCTGGGAGCGATCGGCGCGCTGCAGCGTGCGGCAACCGCGCCAGCCCTGCGGGGGGTCCTGATCGGGGAAGTTGTTTTGGAACTCGCACTCGCGGGTCTGGCTGCGTTTGCAGGTTGGGCTCTGTACCGGATGCGTCCCAAAGCGGTCCGAATCGCGAAAATCTATTTCATCATCATGTTTGTGCTCGCCGTCTTTGGCTTGGTCATGGTCTTGGTCACTGCACCCGTGCTGACCGAGAGCCAAGACAACGCCGCCTTGTTCAAGACACTGCGAGCCCCCGCCACGGTCGCCGCCATAAGGCAGGCAATTCTTTCCGCAGTGTGGCTCATCTACCTGATGCGCTCGAAACGCGTGCGTGCAACGTATCCCAAAACCTGATCTTTTTCGGAGGAGCACCGATGCCCCGAATCTCTTGCCGATCTATCGCCAGCGCAAGCATCGTCTTGGTCCTAGCCATGTCCGCCGCACGGGCCGACACCATCGTCGAGCAAAACGTCGAACAGCGCTTCCAGCTCGATTTCCATGTGCCCGATGCCGCGTTGAAGAAAATGCTGCCCGAAGGATGGGAGCCTGTCGTCGCCACAGCGGGACCGGCAAAAGACGCCAATCTACGGATGATCTTCATCGACCGCGTCGCTGTTCTCGGTGCGGACGGCAAGCCGCGGGCGTCGACGCAGATGGTCTATCTCGCGATCCCCGTGAAACAGGCGGCCAGCGGCACCGCGGGCCAGATGATCATCGCCGGACTGACCAAAGATGCCGCCGACGCGCCGGGCGCTTTCGGCGTCTATCAACCGGCGAGCACGGCAAAGATGGCGCGCTCCTTCACCTCGTCAGGCAGCGCGGTGCTTGTGGACGAGGATTGGGATTTTGCCGCGGGAAGCGGCGAGCACATGCAGGTGCACGTCAAATATGAGCGGGCGCCGGCGGCCAAGGGCGGCGGCGAAGTGCGGTTCTTCAATCCATCCGATCCCCGCAGATATCAGACCTTCGAAACCGAACAGGGCATCGACATCACGCGCAATGCGACGACCAATCCGCCGGATCGGGTGAAGGAGTTTTCCTACAAGGCCGGCGGTGGGCGCATCGCGGCTTTGTTCGACGGCACGGAAAAGGTGCTGAGCTGGGATTCCTTCCCCTGGTACAACCGCACCGTGCTGGCGCCCTGAAGCGTTTTAAGCTCGCGAGGGTTGGACTTTGCGCGCTGCCATCATCCGGCCCATCACCAGCACGATGATGGCCGAAATCATCATCGCGGTGGCCATCGCGGCCATCGCCGAGGCATAGCCGCCGCTGGATTCTTTCAGGACGCCGACACCATAGGGCCCAATGAAACGTCCGAGGCTCCCGATGGTGTTGATGAAACCGACACCGCCTGCGGCGGCCACACCGCCAAGAAAGGTCGATGGCAGGCTGAAGAACGGGCCGTTATAGGCGAGCATCCCGACCAGCGCGAGCGCGAGCGACAGCAAGACCAGCAGATTGGATTGCGCGACCGCGGCCATCGCAAGGCCGAAGGCGCCGAGCATAAGTGAGATCGCCACATGCCAGATGCGCTCGCCTTTGGCGTCGCTGCGCCTGGCCCAGACGATCATTGCGACCATGGCCGCGATGAAGCAAAGCGCCACCACAAAGCCGGTAGCGAAATTGGAAAAGCCCATGCCTTGCACGATCTGCGGCAGCCACAATTGGACGCCGTAAAGCCCGATCTGGTTGCCGAGCAGCACGAGTCCCAACGCGATCACACGCGGGTCGCGCACGGCCGGCCAGAAATCGCTGTGCTCGGAGGTATCTTCTGCGGCCAACCGCGCAGCAACCCGCTGTTTCTCCTCGGCCGTGAGCCAGGAGGCGTTTGCGGG
>DATARE010000359.1:0-4739 GCA_036264295.1 Micropepsaceae bacterium
GTGGTGGTCATGAAATAATGATCGTCGGCGAGGCGCGAGGTCGTGCCGTCATCCATCACGAAGCCATCTTCGCGCAGCATCACCCCATAACGCGCTTTGCCAACCGGCAAGGTCGAAAATGTGTTGATGTAAACCCGGTCCAGGAAAATGCCCGCATCGGTCCCTTGGATATCGATCTTGCCCAGGGTCGAGACATCGCACACGCCAACGGCGCTCCGAACCGTTGCCGCCTCCCGCGACACCGTTTGCAGCCAGTCTTTTTCGTCGTCGCGCGCAAACCATTGCGCGCGCAGCCACTGGCCCGCCTCGGTGAACGTCGCCCCCTGTTCTTCCGCCCAGCGATGGCCGGCGGTGAGGCGATAGGGCCGGAATTCCTTGCCGCGATGGTGCCCGGCAAATGCGCCGATGGCGACCGGAGTCTCGGGCGGCCGCGCGCGCGGTACGCCGATGCGCGCCATGGTATTGCCGGTCAGCGACGCCATTAGGGCCTGCGCGACCACGGCACCGGTTTTCCCCTGATCGGTCGCCATGCCGAGCGTCGTATAGCGCTTCAAATGTTCGGTGTTCTGAAACCCTTCTTGCGCCGCTAGCGCCACATCGTCGGTGGTGACATCGTTCTGCAAATCGACAAAAGCGAATTTGCGCGTGGGCTCCGAACACCAGAACGGGTGAGAGGCAAAGGCTTCATCGTTCGTTTGGGGCAGTTCCACCGCTAGAGCCGGAAATCCCGCGGCCGACGCGGCAGCAATTCCCGCAAATGCGCCTTCCGCGAGCGCATCGCGGAGCGTCATTCGTCCGCCAATGGCACCGGCGATGCGCATTCTTCGCGGCAAATCCCTGGGCACGAAGGCCGAGATGCTGTCAGACCATTCCGGCTTCGAACCCAAATGCGAGGTGAGCCCAAGATTCGGATTCCATCCGCCCGACACGCCGAGCAGATCGCAGGCAATCGTGGCGGAAGCACCGCTGGGCAATGCGATTTTGATCCGCTTGAGACCACGGGCGCCCATCGCCCGATCCACATGAGACGCAAGAAACACCGCCGCGCTCGCCTCTTGCGCTTGCATCATCAGATCGGCCGGCACCGCCGCACGCGGATCGATCACCGCTGCCACACGGATTCCGGCGGCACGAAGATCCGAAATCGTGCGCCAGCCATCATCGGTCGTGGTGAAGATCGCGGCGTCTTTTCCGGGCGTTGCGCCAAAACGATTGACATAGGTGCGGATCGCCGATGCCGTCATGATGCCCGGACGGTCATTGCCGCCAAAGGCGATGATGCGTTCCACCGCGCCGCTCGCAACCACACATTCGCGCGCAATGATTTTCCAAAGCCGTTGACGCGGCAGGAAGGGTGGCGGAACAGGATAGTGATCTGCCACCCGTTCCAGCGCGGCATATTCGCCATCGTAAACGCCAAACACCGAAGTCCTCGGCATAATCACAACGCCGGGACACGAACGCAGCTCCGCCTCGATGCCACGGACCCATTCCGAACCCGGCATTCCGTCGATTTCAAACCGTTCGGCAAGCACGCGCCCGCCAAGCGCAAAGTCCTGCTCGCACAGGATCACGCGCGCGCCCGAACGCGCCGCCATGCGGGCGGCCATCAACCCCGCCGGACCGGCGCCCACGATGAGAACATCGCAAAACGCATGCGCCTTTTCATAGGTGTCCGGATCGGGCACCCCGCTGGCCCGTCCCAGACCCGCAGCGCGGCGAATGAGCGGTTCGTACAATCTCTCCCAAAACGGCGCCGGCCACATGAAGGTCTTGTAGTAGAACCCCGCATGCAGGAAGGGCGCCGCCCAGCCATTCACCGCCTGCGCATCGAAAGACAATGACGGCCAGCGATTCTGACTCGCCGCTTCCAAGCCGTCATAGAGCTCGATCGTTGTCGCCTTGGTGTTCGGCTCGCGCCGGGCGCCGTGGCGCAGTTCGACCAGCGCGTTCGGCTCTTCCGGACCTGCGGTCAGGATACCGCGCGGGCGATGATATTTGAACGAGCGCCCCACCAGCTTCACCCCATTGGCGATAAGGGCGGAGGCCAGCGTGTCGCCGGAAAAACCGCGATAGGTTTTCCCATCGAAGCGGAAATTCAGCGTGAGATTGCGATCGATCGAACCGCCGGCGTTGGTTCTCATGGCGAGACCAATTCGGCGGCAATGATATCGTGGGTGCGCGTGTCGCGAACCACCCTGAGCCAACGCCGGCAGCCGGAGGCGTGATACCAGAATTCCCGATTTGTCCCTGCGGGATTGTCGCGCACATGCACATAATCGGAAAAACGTGCCGGTGCGTCCGGGGCGTTGGGATCCGGCCGCGGTCCGGGATCGCTTCCCAGCACGGCGAATTCTTCCGCATCGCGCAGGCCACAAAAGGGACAGGGGATTCGCATCAGTGCAGATTCGCCTGTGCGCCCTGGCCATTTTCGTCGATCACATGGCCCGAGGCAAAACGGTTCAATCGTAAAGCGGCGGCCGCGGGATGCGACTCGCCCGTTGCAATGAGATGAGCGAAGCACCACCCCGATGCCGGGGTGGCCTTGAAACCGCCATAGCACCAGCCGCCATTGAAATAGAGTCCATCGATTGGCGTGCGGTCGATGATCGGCGAGCCGTCCATCGTCATATCGCAAACCCCCGCCCAACTGCGCAGCACACGCAATCGTCCCAGCATCGGCATCAGCGCCATGCCGCCTTCGCATACCTCCTCGATCACCGGCAGATTGCCGCGCTGCGCATAGGAATTGTAGGCATCGATATCGCCGCCGAACACCATCCCGCCCTTGTCCGATTGACTGATGTAAAAATGGCCGGCGCCAAAGGTGATGACGCCGGGAATCAGCGGCTTGATGCCTTCGGTCACCATCGCCTGAAGCGCATGGCTTTCGATGGGAAGGCGCAACCCCGCCATTGCCCCCAGCCGGGACGAATTGCCCGCCACCGCGAGGGCGACATTGGACGCACCGATGAAGCCGCGTGTCGTGTCGACGCCCTTGACCATGCCGCGTTCCACGCGAATACCGGTGACCTCGCAATTCTGCACGATATCGACGCCGCGTTTGTCCGCGCCCCGGGCATAACCCCACACCACCGCATCGTGCCGCGCCGTTCCGCCCCGCCGCTGCAGCAATCCTCCGCGGATGGGAAACCGCGCATTGTCGAAATCGAGATAGGGCGCGAAGGCGCGCAGTGCGGTTTCATCGAGAAGTCCCGCATCGACGCCGTGAATGCGCATGGCGTTGCCACGCCGGGCAAAGGCATCGCGCTGCGCGTCGGAATGATAGAGATTGAGCACGCCGCGCTGGCTGACCATCGCGTTGTAATTCAGATCGCGCTCCAGACCTTCCCAAAGCCGCATCGACAATTCGTAAAGCGGAATATTTCCAGGCTCGCGATAATTGGAGCGGATGATAGTGGTGTTGCGCCCGGCATTGCCGGAGCCGATCCAGCCCTTTTCCAGAACCGCGACATTGGTAAGCCCATGCTCTTTGGCAAGGTAATAGGCAGTGGCCAAGCCATGGCCGCCGCCCCCCACGATGACGGTGTCATATGCTGGCTTGGGTGGCGCATCGCGCCACACGCGCGGCCAGATGGAATGGCCTTGCAACGCGCCCCGCGCGAGACTCAGAAACGAGTAGCGCATGGGTTGGTGTTCAACAGTCCAGAGTGGTTTCCCGCTCCCAATGAGTCAGATGGCGGGCATATTCGTTCCAATTGGCATATTTGAGTTTTGCATAGGCCGCCATGAATTCCGCGCCGAGCGCGTCTTTGAAGACCGCGGATTTCTCGAACGCGCGCAATGCGTCCAGCAAATTCAACGGCAGCTTCTTGGCGTTCTTGACGGTGTGACCGTGGGTGTACATGTTGATATCCAACCGGCGCCCGGGGTCGCGCTTGTTGGCGATGCCATCCAGACCCGCTGCCAGAATCGCGGCTTGCAGCAAATAGGGATTGGCCGAGCCGTCAGGCAGGCGCAGCTCGAAGCGGCCCTCCTCGGGAATGCGGATCATGTGGGTGCGATTGTTGCCGGTATAGGTGATCGTGTTGGGGGACCAGGTGGCACCCGACACTGTCACGGGCGCATTGATGCGCTTGAACGAATTGACGGTGGGATTGCTGATCGCGCACAAAGCTTCGGCATTGGCCATGATGCCGGCGATGAACTGATAGGCAAGCGGCGATACGCCAAGCTCGCCATCGGTTTCGTGGAACAGATTGTTGTCGCCGCGCCACAGCGAGACATGGGTATGGCAGCCATTGCCCGTGAGCGAAGGAAAGGGCTTGGGCATGAAGGTCGCGCGCAAGCCATGCTTTTCGGCAATGGACTTGGCCATATATTTGAAAAAGGAATGGCGGTCGGCCGTTATCAGCGCATTGTCGTATTCCCAATTCATTTCGAACTGGCCGTTCGCATCCTCGTGATCGTTTTGATAGGGCTTCCAGCCCAGCGTCAGCATCGAATCGCAGATTTCCGAAATGACGTCGTAGCGGCGCATCAAGGAGCCCTGATCGTAGCAAGGCTTCGCCTGCCTATCGCCGCCATCGGAAATATCCGAACCATCGGGGGCGGTCAGGAAGAACTCGCATTCGACTCCGCATTTCATTTCGAAGCCGCGCTTGGCGGCCGCGGCGATCACGCGGCGCAGCACATTGCGGGGTGCGTGCTCCACTTCCTTGCCGTTCATCCACGGATTGCCGGCGAACCAGCCGACTTCCGGTTTCCAGGGAAGCTGG